>JBPCLX010000070.1:0-9782 GCA_051002815.1 Gemmatimonadaceae bacterium | reverse complement strand
CTTCAACATCTGGAATGGGAATTTCCATGTACATATTCTGGCCGGTCATGACCATTCGCATGACCTCCGCCTCGAGGTCCATCACCATGTACATCGGCGTCTGGGGGTCTTGCGGTTCGAATCGAATGCGCTTGCCCTTCATGGAGTACTCGAATGCGCTCGCCTCGCCGCGGTCGCCGCGTGCTTCGAATGTCACGGTTCCTTCAAACGAGTCCTGAGCGTGCGTAGTCGCTGTTGAAATGGAGCCAAGTGTCGCCAGTGCAAGAGCACCGGTCAGAAAGCGCATGAGTTACCTCTTCGAGAATGGAGGGACGAGGGACGAGGGGCGAGGGTCCAGTGGCGATATTGGGCCGTGATAACGGCCGAAAGCGGAAACTGGCAGTCCTCCTGGCAGGCTATTTCAGTCCGGCCTGCAGCCCTGGCCCCTGGTCCCTAACCCCTAGTCCCTAACCCCTAGTCCCTAGTCCCTAGTCCCTAGTCCCTAGTCCCTGTCATGATGCCTCATGACTCCTGAACAGACAAGCCTTGAGAATCTGCGAGACCCCGTACATGACCCCGGGGTTCGGGAAGCGCGCCGGCGCGGCGATCTGGCGGCGGACGCGCCTCACAAGCCGCTTCGCGTCAGCGGCAGCGGTCAGCTGCGAATAGGCACCGCCAGTTGGACCGATCCCACGCTCACCGAAGCGGGGGTGTTCTACCCCGATGGGCGATCGAGCGCCGAGGAGCGCCTTCGTTATTACGCGGAGCGGTTTTCCCTGGTCGAAGTCGACTCGACCTACTACGCGCTTCCCGCGCGCCGCATGGCAGAGCTCTGGGTCGAGCGCACGCCTGACGACTTTCGTTTCAACGTCAAGGCGCATGCCTTGATGACGGGACAGCCGAGCGAGGTTTCGCGGCTCCCTCGGGCGCTGCGTGACGCGCTCCCTGCCGGCCTGCGGGCAAAGCGCCGGATCTACGGCACGGAGCTCCCGCCTGAACTGACGGACGAAGTGTGGAGTCTCTTTCGCGAGGCGATGGAGCCGCTCCGCGCAGCGAGTAAGTTAGGCGCAGTGCTCGTACAGTATCCACGCTGGTTCATGCCCAACCGGGAGAACAGTGATGCGATACTCGAGGCGCGCGAGCGGTTGGCGCCACTTCCCGTTGCGATCGAGGTGCGGAACGGCCGCTGGCTTGCCAATGAGGATCGCGCCGACCGCTTCATGAAGTGGTTGGCCAGGCACGACCTTTCGTATGTGGTCGTCGACCAGCCCCAGGGACTCGACACCAGCGTGCCGCCCATCTCCGCCATCGCCTCACCTCGCCTGGCGGTGGTGCGCTTTCACGGGCGACGTACCGAAACATGGGAGCGCCCGGAGGTGGGTGTTCTCGAGCGCTTCCGCTATCTCTACGACGAGCGTGAGCTGACTGAGTGGGTGCCCCGCATCGTCGACCTCGCCGGCCGAGCGGCCGAGACGCACGTGATCATGAACAACTGCTACGCCAACTATGGAACGACCAACGCCGCGGAGTTCGCGCAGAGATTTCAACGTGTGACCGGTGCCACGATGCTGGAGTGATCTCGGACGGCCCGGGGATTGCTCAACGTCCGCACATGACGACGCTCGATCACGGGAGCACCACCGAGAATCACGGCGAGTTGCCCGACCGGGGAATGAGCGAGCTGTCGTTGGAGGAGCGGGCCTCGCTCACGCACGGCGATTTCTGGATCCCCGAATCGGAGCGCGAGGTCTACAAGCGGGCGTTGAGAGCGTTGAATTCCGCTGGCGTCCCCTACGTGGTCGCCGGAATGTATGCGATCTTCGAGCACACGGGCATCTACCGCCAAAGCAAGGATCTGGACGTCTTCGTCGAGCCCATCCACGTCATCGAAGCCATGCGGGCCCTTCGCAGAGCGGGCTTTCGCGCCTGCCTGTCGCAGGGCCACTGGCTGGCGAAGGCGTACGAGGGCGAGCACTTCGTCGATGTCATTTTTGGCATGGGGAACGGTCTGGTGCTCATCGACCAGGACTGGTATCGGTTCAGCCGTCCGGCAATTCTCGCGGCGACGCCGGTGCGTATCGCGCCTCCGGAGGAGCTGCTCTGGCACCGGCTGTTCATCAGTGAACGGCACCGCCATGACATGGCCGACATAGCGCACCTGCTGCTGACCGTAGGCTCGTCGCTCAACTGGAAGCGGCTGCTCGAGAAGACGGGTGAACACTGGCCACTCCTGCTCGCCCAGCTGGTGACGTTCGGATACGTCTACCCCGAATCGTCAGGCGCCGTGCCGCGGTGGGTAATGGAGGACCTTCTGGCGCGCGCCCAGATCGATCAGCAGCGCGTGCGTACCGATGAGCCGGTTACGCGCGGCACGCTCGTCTCGAAGTTCAGCTTCGCCATTGATGTGAACGAGTGGCGCTATCGGGACTTGCGTGAGGAGCGGGTGCTGGCAGTGGAGCGTACACCGGTCATCAGGGATCTCGTCGCCAGCGATGTCTGGGACGACCGCAGCCCACAGGTGAGTGAGCGTTTTGGTGAGCGCGCAGACTAACGGAGACATTGTCCGCATCGCGGCAGTCGGCGACTTTCACTGCGGCGAGGAGGATGCGGGAACCTTCCGCGAGCTGTTCGCCTCGGTAAACGACGAAGCCGATGTGCTGGTGCTCGCCGGCGACCTGACGCGGCGCGGCCGGGCGCAGGAGATACGCGTCTGCGTGAACGAGTTGACGGACATCAAGATTCCCATCGTCGCCGTACTCGGAAACCACGACTACGAGGCGGACAACGTCAGCGACGTGATCGCTACCCTTCGCGGACGCGGGATCCATCTGTTGAACGGCGATGTGTTCGCGCTCAACGACAAGGTGGGGTTTGCCGGCGTGAAGGGCTTCATGGGTGGGTTCGGACGAGCGGCTCTCACCTCGTTCGGCGAGCCGGAGACGAAGGAATTCGTCGGCGCGGCGCTGCACGAGGTGCAGAAGCTGGAGCTCGCGATGCGGCGGTTGGCGACTCCGGTCCGCATCGTCGTGATGCATTACGCTCCGGTGGCCGCCACGATTGCAGGGGAGCCGGAGATCATCCAGCCGTTCCTCGGCACAGACCGGTTGGCGGAGCCGCTGGACCGCTTCGGTGCCTCACTGGTTTTTCACGGGCATGCGCACTCCGGCGCCTTTCGCGGCGCCACGCCGGGCGGGGTACCCGTGTACAACGTGTCGCTGCCGGTGCTCCGCCGGGATGGAATCGGCCGGATGTACTACGTGCACGAGCTGGCGGTCGGCGCCGCCATCGAGGCGAGCAAAGCGACCTAACGGCTCTCCAGCGCTGCCTGCGCGGCGGCCAGCCGCGCGACCGGCACGCGATACGGCGAGCAGGACACGTAATCGAGCCCGAGCTCGTGACAGAAACGAATCGATCGCGGCTCTCCGCCATGTTCGCCGCAGATTCCCACCTTGAGCTTTGGCCTCACCGAGCGGCCGTCCGTTACCGCCATGCGCACCAGCTTGCCAACACCCGGCTGGTCGAGGACCTGGAATGGATCAGCCGGATAGATGCCGCGCTCCACGTAGCTGGGCAGGAACCTCCCCGCATCATCCCGGCTGAGGCCTAACGTCGTCTGTGTGAGATCGTTGGTGCCGAACGAGAAGAAGTCCGCCTCGGCCGCGATCTCATCCGCCGTCAGCGCCGCGCGCGGGAGCTCTATCATCGTGCCGATGGTGTAGTCCACCGCCTCGCCCATCGCACCGAGCACCTGATCGGCCACATGCTCCAGAATGGCGCGCTGGTGCGAAAACTCCTGCACGGCGCTCACCAGGGGCACCATGATTTCCGGGTGCACATCGACGCCACGGCGTTTGGCCCGCACCGCGGCCTCGAACACCGCTCTCCCCTGCATCTCCGTGATCTCGGGGTAGGTGATGCCCAACCGGCACCCCCGATGGCCGAGCATCGGGTTGGACTCGCGCAACGACTCCACCAGTCGCGACAGCTCGGGCCGCGACAGTCCTAACGTCCGCGCGAGCAGCTTGCTCTCCTCACCGCCGTGGGGCAGGAATTCGTGCAGCGGAGGGTCGAGCAGGCGGATCGTTACCGGAAAGCCGTGCATCGCCTCGAAGATTCCCTCGAAGTCGGTGCGCTGCATGGGCAGCAGTTTGGCCAGCGCACGGCGTCGTCCGGCCTCGTCACGGGCGACGATCATCTCGCGCATGGCGTTGATGCGATCGCCCTCGAAGAACATGTGTTCGGTGCGGCAGAGGCCGATCCCTTCGGCGCCGAATGCACGAGCGACCCGCGCATCGGCCGGAGTGTCGGCATTCGCCCGCACTCGAAGACGGCGCAAGTCGTCGGCCCACTCGAGCACCGTGTTGAACGAACGGTAGACGCGCGATTCGTCGGCTCTCATGCTGCCGCCCAGCACGCGCACCACTTCGCTGGGAATCGTCGGCAGATCACCGCTGAATACCCGGCCGCTGGCGCCATCGAGGGTAATCCACTCGCCCTCCTCCACCCTCGCGCCATTCACCGTGAACCGGCGATGCTCAATGTCGACTTCCATCTCTCGCGCACCGACGATCGCACACTTGCCCATGCCGCGGGCCACCACGGCGGCGTGGCTCGTCATGCCGCCCCGCGCCGTCAGCACCGCGCGCGCCGCCACGATTCCGTGGAAGTCCTCGGGGGTGGTCTCCTCGCGCACGAGTATGACGCGGTCGCCGGCGGCAGCTCGTCGCTCGGCCTCGTCAGGATCGAACACCGCCTGTCCACTGGCCGCACCGGGGCTGGCCGGCAAGCCGGTGCAGATCGGCTCGGCTCGCGCGGTCGGGTCGATCATCGGGTGCAGAAGTTGATCGAGCTGCTCCGGCGTCACGCGCATAACGGCTTCCTCGCGCGTAATGAGCCGTTCCTCCACCATTTCCTCGGCAATATGTGCCGCTGCTGCCGCCGTGCGCTTTCCGGTCCGCGTCTGAAGCAGGTACAACTTGCCCCGCTCGACGGTGAACTCGATGTCCTGCATATCCCGATAATGCGTCTCGAGCCGCTCCTGTGTCGCGATCAGTTCCTGATAGGCGCCAGGGAGCTGGCTCGCCATCTCCTCGATTCGCAGCGGGTCGCGGATCCCCGCCACTACGTCCTCTCCCTGAGCGTTCAGCAGGAACTCCCCATAGAACCGTCGCTCGCCTGTCGAGGGGTTCCGGGTGAACGCCACGCCCGTGCCGGAGTCGTTCCCCATGTTGCCGAACACCATCGCGACGATGTTCACCGCCGTCCCCATGTCTTCTCGGATGTTGTTCACCCGCCTATAGTCGATCGCCTTCTTGAGTGTCCACGACTTCCATACGGCTTCGATGGCGCCCCATAGCTGCACCTTCGGGTCGAGCGGGAACTCGCCGCCGGTGCGGTTGCGAACCAGCGACTTGTATTCCTCAACGAGATTGCGAAGCACATCCTCATCGAGGTCGGCGTCCGTCTCCACGCCGGCCGTCATCCGCTTGGCCTTGAGCAGGTGCTGGAACTCCTGCCCGGAGACCCCGAGGACCACGTCCCCGTACATCTGCAAAAACCTGCGATACGAGTCATAGGCAAAGCGCGCGTTGCCGCTCTGAGTGGCGAGCGCCTGCACGGTGCGGTCGTTCAACCCGAGATTCAGAATTGTCTCCATCATTCCGGGCATCGACACCGCCGCACCCGACCGGACGGAGACGAGCAGCGGATGCTCTGGGTCGCCGAACCGGCGCCCCGCCGCGGCCTCGAGTCGCTCGATGTTGCGGTCAACCTCGGCAGGCAGGTCGGCCGGGTAGGTGCCGCCGCTGAGAAAGTCCACGCACACCGAGGCCGCGATCGTGAATCCGGGCGGCACCGGCACACCCAGATTGGTCATCTCGGCTAGATTCGCGCCCTTGCCGCCGAGCAGGACCTTCATCTCCCGTTTGCCTTCGGCCCGGCCCTCGCCAAAGAAGTAGACCAGCTGCGTCATGCGGTTCTCCTCAGCAGCCGCAGCCGAAGCGCAGCTTGTTTGGATCGCTGGGTGGCGGCGTGGGATAGTCGCCACTGAAGCATGCATGACAGAATCCCGTCGGCCCATGGGGCACCGCTCCGAGCATCCCATCCAGCGACAGATAGCCAAGGGAGTCGACACCGATGTGGTGAGCGATCTCCTCGTTCGAGTGATTGGCGGCGATCAGATCCTCGCGTGAGGGAGTATCGATCCCGTAGTAGCATGGGCCGGTAATCGGGGCGGAGCTCACCCGCATGTGGACTTCGCGCGCACCGGCCGCCCGCACCATGGTCACCAGGCCGCGAGTGGTGGTGCCGCGCACGATCGAGTCATCGATCATTACGACGCTCTTGCCATCGAGGACCTCGCGGACGGCGTTGTACTTCACTCGCACCTTTGCATCGCGCGCCGTTTGCGTGGGGTGGATGAAGGTGCGTCCCACGTAGTGGTTGCGGATGAGCGCCAGTTCGAGTGGCAGCCCCGACTCCTCGGCATAGCCCAGTGCCGCCGAGTTGGCGGAATCGGGCACGCTGAAGACGAGCTCGGCGTCAGGCGCGGGCTGTTCGATGGCCAGCTGACGGCCAAGCGCCCGGCGTGCGCGATCCACCGAGCCGCCCCAGATGCGCGAGTCGGGTCGCGCAAAGTAGACGTACTCGAACACGCACTTGCGAAGCTCCCGCTCGATTGGCAGGCGCATCGAGTGCAGCCCTTCATCGTCGATCGTGACTATCTCGCCAGGCTCGACATCGCGAAGGTGCGTGGCGCCGACGATGTCGAGCGCGCAGGATTCCGACGCGGCGACGTACGAATCACCGAGCCTGCCGAGCACCAGCGGCCGCCAGCCGCGCGGATCCCTGGCGACGAGCATTGTGTCGCCAAGCAGAATGAGCAGGCAGTATGCGCCCTCAATGCCGTCGAGAGCTTCGGCGAGCCGCTCGGCGGGCGTCGCTGCGTTCGAGCGTGCGATCCGATGGACGAGGACCTCGGAGTCCATGGTTGAGGCAAAAATGGCGCCCTGCTCCTCGAGCCCGTTTCGCAGCTCGGTGGCATTCGTCAGGTTGCCGTTATGCGCCAGCGAGATGTGGCCCCCGCGCGACCGCGCCAGCACCGGCTGGGCGTTCTCGATCGACGAGCTTCCGGCCGTGCTGTATCGGGTATGGCCGATGGCGATGGGTCCGCCCAGGGCAGCCATGTCCTCATCGGAGAACCCCTCGCCCACCAGTCCCATGGTCCGGCGAGCCTTCGCCGTACCACTGGAGTCGACCGCTACTATTCCGGCCGACTCCTGGCCGCGATGCTGCAACGAATACAGCCCGAGTTGCACGATGCCCGCCGCGTCGCCGTGCCCCCGAATACCGAATATTCCGCACATGACTCCGCCTAGACTGTCGCTACCGAGGGATGATGCTCCAGCACCGCGACTTCCGCGGGCGACGCACCCATGATTGCCGGAATGGTGTTGTGAAAGGCCTCACCGAGCCGGCGGAGCGATGCGATCACCGTGCGGTCGCCAATCGCGAACCGAAGACGGTCACTGCCCTGACGCACCGTACCGATGCGCGTCGCGGGAATGCCATGCCGCTCGGCGATCGATAGGACTCGGGCCGGAGCCGGTGAGCTCACGACAATTCGCGCCTGCGCCTCGCCGAACAGCAGAGCGCGAAGTGGCAGGCCGGAGAATGAGGACAGATCGATGTCCGCGCCCATCATGCGCGTGCGCTCACCGATCGCACTCTCGGCGATGGCCACTGCCAATCCGCCTTCACTGCAGTCATGAGCGGAGCGAATATCCCCGGCGCGAATGGCTTCGAGCAGCGCGTCGATCACGGCGCGTTCGCGCGCAAGATCGCACCGGGGAGGCGGCCCTGCGACCACGCCGTGAATGTGAGCGAGGTACTCACTGCCGCCCAGTTCGTCCGTCGGTTCGCCCAGCAAAAGGATGGCATCGCCGTCCTGGCGGAACGTGTTGCGCGTAACGTGGGCGAGTGATTCGATCATACCGACCATGCCGACTACGGGGGTAGGATAGACGGCGCCATCCGGATTCTCGTTATAGAACGAGACGTTTCCTCCGGTGACCGGCGTACCGAGTGCCTCACATGCCTCGCCCATGCCGCCGACCGCTTCGCGGAACTGATAGAAGACTTCCGGGCGTGTCGGATTTCCGAAGTTGAGACAATTGGTGATGGCCATGGGACGGGCGCCGGTGCAGGCAACGTTGCGGGCTGCCTCGGCGACTGCGATGCGACCGCCGGTGCGCGGCTCCAGGTACACATAACGCCCATTGCAGTCGGTCTTGACGGCGATTGCGCGATCGGTACCTCGAATCCGAATGACCGCCGCTTCGCCACGACCCGGACCGACGACGGTGCTGGTGCGCACGGTACTGTCGTACTGGCGATAGACCCAGGCCTTGCTGGCGATGGTCGGGGAGGCGAGCATGCGCTCGAGCGTCCAGGATGGATCCGACTCGGCGGCAAGCTCGGGCACCGCGTGCACATCTCTGGCACGCAAGGCGGCGATCGACGGCGATTCGCGGTACGGTGGGTCGTACAGGGGGCAATCTGTGACGAGCCGGGAGCCGGGAAACTCGGCGACGATACTGTCGCCCTCTATCACCCGGTAGACAGGCTCGGCGATGACTTCGCCGATCACCGCCGCGCTCAGGTCCCAACGCTCGAGTATTTCCCGTACCGCGTCTTCTCGTCCGCGCTTGGCCACGACGAGCATCCGCTCCTGCGATTCGCTGAGCAGAATTTCGTAAGGTGTCATCCCCTCTTCGCGGACCGGCACCTTTGCGGTGTCGATCACGACACCCACATCGCCGCGCGCCGCCATCTCGGCCGAGGATGAGGTGAGCCCCGCGGCGCCCATGTCCTGAATGGCGACGATGTGCCCGCTGTTGATGAGTTCCAGGCTCGCTTCGAGCAGGAGTTTTTCGGTGAACGGATCGCCGACCTGCACGCGAGGGCGCTTACTCTCGCTCGACTCGGTGAGATCCTCGGAGGCGAACGAGGCCCCGTGAATCCCGTCGCGCCCGGTGCGCGCCCCGACGGCGAGGATGGGATTGCCTACGCCTTCCGCCTTCGCGCGAATGAGCTCGTCCTCGCGCATCAGCCCCACGCACATCGCGTTGACGAGCGGATTTCCTTCGTACGATGGATCGAACACCACATCGCCGGCGACAGTGGGAACACCAACGCAGTTTCCGTAGTCGCCGATCCCTTTCACCACCCCGCCGAACAGGTAACGCACACGGGGCTTGTCGAGCGAACCAAAGCGCAGCGAATTGAGCATCGCGATCGGCCGGGCACCCATCGTGAAGACATCGCGTAGTATGCCCCCCGCACCGGTCGCCGCGCCCTGGTACGGCTCGACCGCCGAGGGGTGGTTATGCGATTCGATCTTGAACGCTATCGCCAGCCCGCCGCCGATGGAAATGACACCCGCGTTCTCACCCGGCCCCTGCAGCACGTGCGGCCCGCGCGTCGGAAGGGTGCGCAGCACGAGCTTGGAGTGCTTGTAGGAGCAGTGCTCGTTCCAGAGTGCGCTTACGATGCCGAGCTCAGTAAACGTCGGCTCCCGGCCGAGGAGGGCGATCAGGCGCTGATACTCGTCAGGCGTGAGACCGTGCTCGGCGACGAGCGCCGGTGTGATTACCGGGTCGCCGGGGCGCGGAGACACGCTCACCGGAATCGCACGCCCAGCAGGTCGCGCACTACCCGGCTGATACCGCTCTCCTCGGAATGCAGGAGCATTTCCATCTCGCCCTTGTCGAGCCAGATGCCGCTGCACTCGGTGCACTGATCGA
>JBPCLX010000069.1:0-3331 GCA_051002815.1 Gemmatimonadaceae bacterium | reverse complement strand
CGCTCCAACCCAGGTGGTGGGGACCCACTCGCGCTTCGAGGTGGACCTCAACCGGCCGCGCGACGGCGCCGTGTATCGCTCGCCTGACGAGGCTTGGGGGTTGTCGGTCTGGCGAGAGCCGCTTCCCGACGACGTGCTCGAGCGCTCGCTGGCGCGCTACGACGCTTTCTACGACGCCATCGGCGGGCTGCTCGACGAGCTGCATGAACGATGGGGTGCGTTCGCGGTTCTCGATCTCCACAGCTACAATCACCGGCGAAATGGACCGACCAGTGAGCCGGCCGAAGCGCGTGAGAATCCCGAGGTGAACATAGGCACGAGCATTGTGGACCGAAAGCGCTTTGGACGGTTGCTGGCGAATTTCGGCGAGGCACTGGGAGCTCCCGTCGACGGCGAGGCGCTCGACGTGCGCGAGGACGTAAAGTTCCGGGGCGGCCATTTTTCGCGCTGGATCATGTCGCGCTACCGGGGAGAGGTCTGCTCCCTGGCCATCGAGTTCAAGAAGACGTTCATGGATGAGTGGACGGGGGAGCCTGACGAGGCGCGTATTGGAATGATCTCCAGCCGTCTGACGGCGGCCGTGCCCGTACTCCTCGCGGAACTGGGGCGCGCCGGCGCGTGACGGAGAGGGATGACGCACTGGATCAGGCGATCGATGAGATCGTGGCGCGAGTGGCCGGCGGGCAGCGCGTGCATCGCTCGCTCGGCGACGGAGTGCGGATACACGTCGAGCGTCCGTTGCCGTTCCTCATGCTGTACCGTGCGCACGAGGAACCAGATGATGCGGACATGCGGCGTCTGGTCACCAGCGGTGCGAGCTGGCTCATCGCGTCAGCTGCCGCGGAGGCGCACGACGAGACTTCACGGCTCATATCGGCAATCGCCTCTGTAGTGGGTGAGCGGTTCGGTGCCTATCTCCTCCTCGAGCTGTGGCCGGCGCCACAGGGCAGACGCGGGGGCGGCGCTTCCCGCGGCGTCCGGCGTCCATCGTTCACCGTGGCGTGCCAGACTCTTCCCCCGGACGATCCGACGGTAGAGCAGCTCATTCGCGCACTCGGGGACATTCCGCTGAGGCCGAAGGGGCTCGAGGTGGGCGTCGAGAGCCAGACTCCCGCGCACCCTCCCGAACTGCCGCCGATCGATGTCCCCCAGAGCGAGGAATTCCGGCTTCACCGCCTCGGCATTGCCATTCAGCCGATGTACCGCCAGGGCGGGACGGCGATAGCCTTTCCGGTGGTTTACCGCCGGCTGCGGCGAGGGCTCACGCAGGCACTGCGGCAGACGGCGTTCCATTTCTCGGTAACGCACACCACTCACACACCTCCGCATTACCATGCGTTAGGTCCGCGGCGGACCTCGCGCGCCGTCAAGGAAGCCGATCGGACCCTGTCTGAAATCGGCTCGGCGTTCGACTTTCTGTTGCAGGTCACACCGGTGAATCTCGACGCGGCGTGGGCGGCGTTTTCACGTAGCGGTGGCGATACCGAGCCGGTATTCGACTATCGGCCGCTCGTCGTCGACGCTCCGTTGCTCAAGCGAAAGCTCTACTCGGTAGCGACCGAGGAGATCGATGACCCGACTCTCGCCCACCTGCTCGACGACACACGGGACGAGCTGGACCGCAAGGTCACGATGCTTACCGATCGGGGTACGCCGCGCTTCCTGTTCGGCAGCCAGCAGGTATACGGGGTGATCAAGCCGGAGCTGCTCGACCAGGCGATGGCGTTACTGGGCTCGCTGCCAGCGGAGCAGGATTCGTCAGGTGAGCGTTTGTCCGCGGATGATGTCAGGCAGTTGGGAGAGGAGGAGCTCGCGTGGTACCGCTCGCACGATCCCACGCTGGCGTCGACCACGGAGATCCGCGGAGATGTGAGTGGTCTGATGGTCTCCAGCGGCAATCTGCTGATCGGCTCGTCGGTGTCAATGACGGCGCACCGAGCGCGCGCATTGGTCCAGCACGAAGTCGGAACGCATGTCGTCACCTACCATAACGGGTGCGCGCAGCCGCTGCGGCTACTCGCCACCGGCTTGGCGGGATACGAGGAGCTGCAAGAGGGGCTCGCTGTGCTCGCCGAATGGATGGTCGGCGGACTCAACGTGAAGCGGCTGCGTCAGCTCGCCGGCCGCGTGCTCGCCGTCCAGCGGGTCATCGACGGCGTGCCGTTCATCGACACCTGGCGCGAGTTGACGGAACGGCAAGGCTTCGTACCCGCCACGGCATTCACTCTGTGCGCGCGCGTCTATCGCAGCGGCGGCTTCACCAAGGATGCGATTTATCTGAGGGGACTCGTTCGACTGTTGCGCTACTTTGCGGAGGGCGGCGCACTGGAACCGCTACTGGTCGGCAAGATAGCCTTCGAGCACATATCGATGATGGAAGAATTACGGTGGCGCGGGGTGCTCAACCCGCCGCGGCTCATGCCGCATTATCTCACCGGTCCGTTGGTAGAGGCGAAGCTCGCCAGGCTGCGCGACGGACTAACCGTGCCGGATCTGCTCGAGGGGGAGGATCAATGAGGATTGGATTCGTGGTCAATGACGTGAAGACGGAAAAGGCAGAGTACACCACCACGCGTCTGGCGTACACCGCCGTGGGAATGGGCCACGAGTCGTGGATCATCGGCGTCGGTGATTTCGCGTACGACACCGACGGGCAGATTCGTGCGCGAGCGCGCGCCGCGCCAAAAAGAAAGTACTCGGACGGCGAAAGCTATCTCGCCTCGATCCAGGAGAAGGGCGCCACGCAGGAACGCCTGTCATTGTCGGACATCGACGTCCTGATGCTTCGCAACGATCCTTCGGAGGACGCGATCGAACGGCCCTGGGCGCAGCAGGCGGGCATCGTCTTCGGCAAGCGCGCGCGGCAGCGTGGGCTGCTGGTGATGAACGATCCGGACGGGCTTTCGTCCGCGACGAACAAGATGTATTTCCAGGATTTTCCGGAACAGGTTCGGCCGCGGACGATCATTACGCGCGATCGTGCGGACATCAAGGCTTTCCTGAAAGCGGAGAAGGGCACGATCGTTTTGAAACCGCTCACCGGATCGGGCGGCCAGAGTGTGTTCCTCGTGAAGCCGGAGGACGCGTCGAACCTGAACCAGATGATCGACGCGATCGCACGCGATGGGTACGTCATTGCGCAGGAGTATCTGCCGGCTGCAGCCAAAGGCGACACCCGCCTGTTCATGATGAACGGCTTGCCTTTCGAGTATGAGGGAAAATTCGCCGCATTCCGCCGGCAGCGTTCGGGCGGCGACATGCGAAGCAACATCAGCGCTGGCGGAAAGCTCGCCAAAGCCACGATTACCGATGCCGCGCTCGAGCTGGCCGA
>JBPCLX010000068.1:0-3628 GCA_051002815.1 Gemmatimonadaceae bacterium | reverse complement strand
CGACCCGGGTCGGTAACCTCGGCTGGAACGCCGGGGCCGGATTCCGCGTGTCGCTAGGCGGGCTTCGCCTGTTCGCCGAGGCGCGCTACCATACGGTGAAACTGGACGGCGGCGATGCCCACTTCGTGCCGGTGACCGTCGGCCTCTTCTTCTAGCGCCGCTCCGAATCTCAAGCGCGGACCGGTCCGTAGGACCCGGCATGGATCACGCGGCAGCCATCACCCCGGAATTCCTTTCTCTCCAGCAGGCGCTGGCGGGCCGGTTCTCGCTGGAGCGGGAGCTCGGGCGGGGCGGAATGGGGATCGTCTATCTGGCGCGCGACGTGTCGCTCGACCGGCCGGTGGCGATCAAGCTGCTGCCTCCGCAGCTCTCGGTTGATCCGGCCCGCCGCGCGCGGTTCGTGCGAGAAGCGCGGATTGCCGCTTCGCTCTCGCACCCGCACATCGTTCCCATCCACGCAGTGGATGAGCGCGACGGACTCGTGTGGTTCGTCATGGCGTTCGTCGATGGCGAAACGTTAGGCGAGCGCGTGCGCCGTGCCGGTCCGCTCGGCTCACAGGAGGCGGCGCGAATGCTTCGCGAAGTGGCCTGGGCGCTCGGACACGCGCATGCACACGGCACCGTGCACCGGGACGTCAAGCCGGACAACATCCTGCTCGAGCGGGGGACCGGCCGCGCAATGGTGACCGATTTCGGTATCGCGCGCGCCGCCGACGATTACGGCGGTGAGAGCACCGGGCAGCGCGTCGGAACGCCGCAGTACATGAGTCCGGAGCAGGCGGCGGGTGAGCCGGTGGATGCGCGCAGCGACCTCTACTCGCTCGGTGTCACCATGTTTTTCGCGCTCACCGGCCGGATTCCCTTTGACGGTGCCTCCGCGGTGGCGTTGCTAGCTCAGCACCTGGTGGCACCAGTACCGCGGCTCAGGGAAGACCGCCGTGCCGTTCCACCAGCGCTGGCGTTGGCCGTGGAGCGGTGCCTGGCCAAGGCGCCTGACGAGCGATTCGCGCGCGCGGAGGAGCTTATCGATGCGGTGGCCGTAGTGCGCGATTTTCGCGGCGAGGTGCCGGCACCGGTGCGCGCGTTCGTGCGCGAGGCTGACGGCGCCGGCCGCGAGATAGGCACCGCCCTCACCGCCGCGGCAACGTCGCAGGCAGTGCTGCTCACCGTGTTCTCCGGAAGTGGCATCGACGACGCGGTCGCCGCAATGGTCATTCAGGGTGCCGTCGTCGTCATGAGCGGATTTGCCCTCGCCCGGGTAGGCATGCTGATGGGCAGCGCCCGCGACCTGGTGCGCAGCGGCTACGAACACAGCGGAGTGCGGGCCGCACTCGCCGTGGAGCAGCGCGAACGAATCGAGGAGGACGCGCTCCGACGACCATCGCCGCGTTGGGAAACGGCATCGCTCGCCGCTATCGGTGTCGCAAAGACGGCACTCGCCGCATGGCTGGTCGCATCACCCACTCCCGTGGCTCTACGTACCGGGCCTCGCCGGTGTGATAGCCATTCCCACGGTGACGATTCGGCGCCTGTGGTCGGAGCTGCGGCGCGGGCCTGACCGCTGGCATGCCGCGGTGGCTGGTCCGGTTGGCCGATGGCTTTTCCGAATCGCCAGCGCGGGAGTGCGCGGCGGCGCGGCTTCGCGGCCGGTTGCCGGCGAACCCACCGTGGTGGCGGTGGGGAATGCCGTCGAGTCGCTATTCGCTGCGCTTCCTGCCGGCCAGCGCGAATTGGTGGGCGATGTGCCCGAGGTGGTGCGACGGCTGGAGGGCCATGCGCTCTCGTTAAGGGCGGCAGGGGCCGGGGCTGCATCGGCCGGCGAACTGGAGACCGTCGTTGGAGCGCTCGAAGCGCTTCGCCTGGAGCTGCTCCGGCTTCACGCCGGTGGGGGATCGCTCGAGGGGTTGACGCGGGATCTTGATGCCGCCCGGCAGATCGGCCGGCTGGTGGATGCGGAGCTGCACCTTCGCGATTACCTGGGGCATCCATCCGAGCCCTCGGTACAACCGGGCAGTTAGGCGGCGCCGTCGGCTGCGAGCAGCACTTTGGCGGCTTCCGGGGTAACCGGCGGCGAGAACAGAAAGCCCTGAGCCTGCTCGCAGCCGAGCGTGCGCAGCGTGACAAGCTGTGCCTCGGTGGTCACGCCCTCGGCCACCGCCCGCAGACCGAGGCTTTGCGCCAGCGTCAACACGGTGCGTACCAGCTGGAAGTGGCGGTCCATCGAATCCATGTGGCTGATGAACGAGCTGTCGATCTTGATCGCGTCGAAAGGCAGCTGCGACAGATAGCTGAGCGAAGAGTAGCCGGTACCGAAGTCATCCATGTACAGCTCGACGCCCAGCTTCTTCAGATCGTTGAGCACGCCTGACGCCGATGACGGATTTTCGACGATCACGCTTTCGGTGATCTCGAGCTTGAGCGTATCGGGTGCGATGCCGCTGTCTCTCACCGCCCTGGCTACCGATTCGACGAGATCCGACTGCGCGATCTGGCGTACCGAGAGATTCACGCACATCGAGAGCGGGTGATCGCCCCCTGGATGGTCGCGTTGCCATTCGGCGAGCTGGCGACATGCTTCGTTGAGCACCCATATCCCGATCGGAACGATCAGTCCAGTCTCTTCCGCCACAGGGATGAATTCCCCCGGGCCGACGATTCCGCGCTCGGGGTGCATCCACCTGACGAGCGCCTCCATGCCGCAGATCCGTCCGGTCTGTAGCGTGATGATCGGCTGGTAGTAGACGGTGAACTCCTGCCGCTCGATGGCTCGCCGCAGGTCCGTCTCCGTCTGAAGGCGTGCCAGCGCGTGCGCGTGCATGCCCCGATCGAACATCTCGTAGCGCGCCTTGCCGCTGGCCTTGGCGCGGTACATGGCCATGTCGGCGCTGCGCAGCATGTAGTCGGGCAGCCCGTACGCCGAGGCGCTGTCGACGATGCCGATGCTCACCGAGGTGAAGACTTCGTAGCCGGTGAGGTTAACCGGCTCCGCCAGTTCTCTCTGGATTCGCTCGGCAATGCGGCCGGCATCGCTGATGTGAACAATGTTCTCGAGCAGAATTCCGAACTCGTCGCCACCAAGGCGGGCAACGGTGTCTTCGGCGCGCAAACACGATTGCAACCTCTGGGCGACCGCGACCAACAACTCATCGCCCACCTGGTGGCCCAGGCTGTCGTTCACGACCTTGAATCGGTCAAGGTCCAGGAAGAGGACGGCGAACAGGGACTCCTTGCGCCGCTTGAACCGGGCGATCGCGTGCGCCAGCCGCTCCATGAACAACGTCCGGTTAGGCAGCCCGGTGAGTGCATCGTGGAGGGTGCTGTGACGAAGACGGTGCTCGACGCGCGTGCGCTCATACAGGTCGCTGCGCAGCAGCGCCTCTTCCGTAGCGAGCTCCGCCAGCTCGTGCAGTGACGGGTGTATCGTTGCCGCGAATCCTTCGCCGGCCAGCGGAACGATTGCGCCAATGAGCAAGTCGCTCGCGCCGTATATTCGGGCGCTGGGAAAGTCCCGGTCACCTGCCTGATCCAGCGACAGCCAGTTGGGCGCGCGACTTCCGCTGACCACGTCGCGCGGCGCGGCTATGGCGGCACGCACGATCGTATTTCCATTTCCATCGCCGGACACGAT
>JBPCLX010000067.1:0-3868 GCA_051002815.1 Gemmatimonadaceae bacterium | reverse complement strand
CTTCAGGCAGGAAAGGCAACCTATCGCGCCGGTTGCGGCAGTGCAACGTGAATTGGGGAAGCCTCATCAACTGGCCACCGGCGCCGCCATCGCCTCGCGCACCTTGCTCACGAGCGCGTCCGGGGTGAACGGCTTGGCCAGGAAAACGGCGCGGCTATCCAGCACATCGCGGCGCACGAGCTCGTCGTTCGTGTACCCGGACATGAGCAAAGCGCGACAACGGGGAAAGAGCGCCTGGCACCGCTCCACGAGCTCACGTCCACCCAGCCGCGGCATTACGACGTCGCTGAGCACCAGATCTATCTGGCGGCCAGGCGTGGAGCAGAGTTCGAGCGCCTCCTCACCATCGCGTGCCTCGAGGACGATATACCCTTCTCGCTCCAGGATTCGGCGGGCGAGTCGTCGAACCGCATCCTCGTCCTCGGCAAGGAGCACCGTCGCCGCGCGCAGCTCGGGGACCAGGTCAGATTCCGTTCGCTGCTGCACGTCCTGGCGCTCGGCGAGCGGCAGGTAGATTCGAAACTCCGTACCCCTTCCGGGCTTGCTGTCGACTTCGATGAAGCCGCCGCTCTGCGTGGTCACCCCGTACACTACCGCCAGCCCGAGGCCGCTCCCGGGAGCGGAAGTCTTCGTCGAAAAGAATGGCTCGAAGATACGTGCGCGCGTTTCCGCGCTCATTCCGTGGCCGGAGTCGCGCATGCGGAGAAGTGCATAGGAGCCGGCGTCCACTTCCTGTCCCGAATCGACCAGCATCCGCCTGCTTTCGAGCGTGATCGGGGTAACCTCGACGGAGACCGTGCCGCCGTTAGGCATGGCATCGCGTGCGTTCACCGCAAGGTTGATGAGTACCAGCTCCAACTGCCGGCGGTCTGTCCTGACGATGCATGCACCGGGGCGTGAAGTGATCCGCAGCTTGATGTGTGCAGTGAGGGTACGGGCGAGCAGTGGCCGCGCTTCCAGCAGCAGCTCGTGGAGATCGATCACCGCAGGCTGCAGCATCTGCTGGCTACTGAAGGCGAGCAACTCGCGCACGAGGACCGCCGCGCGGTCGCCGGCGCGCCGGATCTCCAGCAGGTCGTCGCGTCGTTCGTCGTCGATTCCCAGCGAAGCCTCGAGAAACTCGGCCGATGAAGTGATGATCGTGAGAAGATTGTTGAAGTCGTGCGCCAGGCCTCCAGCCAGCCGTCCGACCGCCTCCATCTTCTGCGCTTGACGCAGTAGTGCCTCCTGTTCCCCGAGGAGACGCTCGGCCCGGGCGCGTTCTGTGACGTCGGTCGCCAAGCCGATGGCGCCGGCAATCTGGCCGTCCGGAGCGAGGTGCGGCTCGAGATGGCATTCGAAGGTATTGCCGTTACGGGTGGTCTCGAAAACGACAGACTCACCTCCTAGCGCGCGCTGGTGAGCCGTCACGTCGTTCAGCGGCCACCCATCGGTCATGCTCAGCTCGGGCACCGTGCTTCCCACGTGTTCGTCAGGCTTCACTCCGACCGAGGCCAGCCCGGCGCCCTGCACCGACGTTATGCGCAGCTCCGCGTCCACCGACCAGATGATCGCCGGCACCTGCTGAACGAACATCCGGAGCCGTGCCTCGCTGGCGCGCGTTTCCTCTTCTGATTCGCGCTGATGGGTAATGTCGCGCGCGACGGAGACGATACCGGCAACGGTATCGTCGTCGAGCCGGTATGCTGAAAAAGTCAGCAGCCAGAACCGCGAATCAGGTCGCTCGAGCTCGATCTCGATCGTCCGCGGCTTTCGCGATTCGATCGCCGAGCGTCCTGCCTCCGAAAGCCTGCCGGCCAGCGTTTCGGGGAAGAGGTCGGCATCACTGCTCCCGATGATCTCCGTTGTCGTGCGCCCGACGAGGCGCTCCACCTGGTCGTTGACGAGCAGGTAGCGCCCGCCGGGATCCTTGATAGAGAGAGCATCGGCGGTGTTCTGCACTACCGCCCGAAGCAGCGCATGCTGCTCGCGTTCGCCGGACTGAGCGCGGGTAATCTGCGCCATGCTGCTCTTGATGAGCGCGTACAGGAAAGCAGCGCTGAGAACTACATAGACGGCGCCCTTGAGGGTGTGCAGCCAGGTCACGTCAGCTGGTGTGCTGGCCAGCTCGCCGAGCAGCCGGTCGCTCAACGCGATGTAGAGCATCGCCACCGTGGCGTACAACGCTACGATCGCTGCCGGAGTCAGCGAAGGCATGCGGGCGCGGGTGGGTCGAGTCGTCCCCAGGGTGCCTCCGAAAAGACGGGCTGGTCGCGCGGGGAGCCGAAAGCTAGCGTACTTCTGGAGGCCGCGCAGGAACCGTTCGCCGCTTCAGCTCAGTATCCCGCCATCGAAACCGGCGTGGCGCCGGCACGGAACCAGTTGATCGCGATCTCGGCCCGAAGCCGAATCTCGCCCACGCCGGCCCCGGTCGAGGAGCAAACCGCCAGGTCGGCGATGTCCGCACGCACGTCGGACAGGACCGCCACCGGATCGTACGCCCGCGGTCCCAGGACCGCGTTGGTGAGCAGAATGGCGAATACTCCCTGCTCGGGGTCTATCCACATGGACGTACCAGTGAATCCGGTGTGACCGAAAGCGGCAACGCTCATGCGCAGACCGCAGCGGCCACCTCCCGGACACATGTCCCATCCCAGGGGCCGGCCGTCCACCTGACGAGATGTGAAGAGCGCAACCGTCGTGTCGCTGAAAATGCGCACGCCGTCCAGTTCTCCCCCATTCAGCAGCAACCGGGCGAAGCGCGCAAGGTCCGACGCGGTGGAGAAGAGGCCGGCGTGGCCGGCGACTCCGCCTAACCGTCGAGCGTTCGCATCATGCACCATCCCGTCGCCGGCCGAGCCGGTCGAGGAGGCAAACGTCCCCTGCGGGGCACCGAATCCGGTGCTGCGCATGTCCAGCGGCACGAACAGCCGGCGATAAACGAATCGGTCGAGTGATTCGCCAGTCACGCGTTCGGCCACCATCGCCAGAATCATCGGACCCACATCGGAGTACAGCGTGCGCGTTCCCGGTCGGTAAGCCAGCGTCGTGCTCAACACGGCGCGACGCGCGGCCGCGGGGGATGCCGCGCCGCGCAGGTCGGGACCGGCTGGCAGCCCGCCTCGGTGCATCAGCAGATCGCGAATCGTTATGCCGTCACGTCCGGCGCCGCCGAACTCGCGAAGATGGTCAGCTACTCTGTCATCGATGCCGACCCGCCCTTCGTCAACCAGCAACATGATCGCCGAAGTGGTGGCAACGACCTTCGTGAGCGAGGCCAGGTCGTAGGAGGTGCCGCTCGCCGTCACGTTGCTGGCGCCGTCGATCCACGAGGTTCGGCCAAAGCCGCGCTGAACGAGTGTGGTGTCGCGATTACCGATCGACACCGCCGCGCCGGCAAAGCCACCGGCATGGATGCCGCGGCTGACGACCCGTCCCACCACCGTTGCGTAATCGGAGGCGACAGCGGCCGCGCTCTGCGCGGCGGCAGGCAGCGACAGGGCGGTGAGACAGAAAGCGGCGAGCAGGTGAAAGGAGGACATATTCTGCGGCAGGAGAATACGGGCTACCGGTGTTGACGGGCTTGGGGATCCAACGGTCACGCTCTTGCCACTGCGATGCGGGGCCACCAGTATCACCCGCGCGCGCGGCGCGCGCCACCCCCGAGCCCTGCCAATCCATCATGAGTCCCGTGTCACGAATCGTGTTTGTCGCGGTGCTGGCGGCCGCTGTTGCCTGCGCCCCAGCTACCCGGTCCTCGGCCGGCGGCGAATCGTACGACGTGCTGATCACCGGCGGCGAGATTCTCGACGGCACCGGCGCTCCGGCATTCCGTGGCGACGTTGCCGTCAGCGGCGGACGCATCGCCCGTGTGTCCCGCACCGCCCTC
>JBPCLX010000066.1:0-4240 GCA_051002815.1 Gemmatimonadaceae bacterium | reverse complement strand
GCGCCCAATCGTGTCTCGAGCCGGTGCGCAATCTCGCCGGCGGCCTTGTTGGTGAAGGTGAAGGCACAGATGCGCGCCGGATCGAAGCCGTGATGCTCGATCAGAAACCGGATTCGCTCCGTAAGGCAATAGGTTTTTCCCGCGCCGGGGCCGGCCAGAACGAGCAGCGCGCGCGCGTCGGCTTCGATCGCTGCCCGTTGCGATGGCGATGGCACATTCATGATCGGGGCGAAGGCATTCGTGTTGCGTAAGGCGACGCCCTTCACTGCGGGCGTACCGATCCGATAGCGGCACGAATATCGGCGTCGTGATCCGCGTATTCTGGAAGTGCGCGTGCTCGCTCAGCGGGCTCGGCCGCCGCCAGCGTGCGACGAAACTCCGCCTCCGCCGTCGCATCACCCCGAGCGTTGGCCGCTCGGGCAGCCAGGAGGAGACCCAGCAGATGGGTCGGCTGCCCAACGAGAATCGCCTCGGCCTCCGTTCTCGCGCGCGCGGCATCGCCCATAACGAGCGCCACCAGACCAAGATCGTAACGCAGGTGCGCGTCCAGCGGGGCCAGCGCCTCTATGGCGGCGATTGCCATCGGTGCGAAGAAGGCGACGCTGTCCATCTTGCCCTGGCTGGACAGGAGCATCACGCGATTGAACAAGCGGTCGGCCCGCTCACGCGGCGACATCGACGAGATGTCCGGTGCGCGCATCGCCCCCGCTCCGAGCGGCATGGCAGCCCCGGAATCAGTCTGATCGACGCGCGCACTGAACTGCATGGCGGTAAGGATCAGGAGCACCACCAACGCGAGCGCCGGAACCCCCCAGCGGAGAGCGTTGGACTGAGTCGGCACTGCCGCCGGTGCAGGCGACTGTGCGACGCCTGCACTGCGTCCCCCCACCGGCGCGCCACACATGTGACAGAAGCTGGCGCCCGTATTCAGCTGCGTCCCGCAGTTACTGCAGAATCTTGGAGACGTAGCTGGAGGGGTGCGTGAAAGCATGGCCTGAAAATGTTGGATGGAATCCCCTCGTAATCGCAGCCGTGTGACTCCTGACTACTGTACGTCCGGTTGCGGAGTGGTCCAGCGTTTGACGAGAACCACGACCAAGATGAGTCCTCCTGCCACCAGAAGCACCGGAAACACGTACAGGAGCACATTCAGGCCCTTCATCTCCGGCTCGAGCAGGATCCACTCGCCGTACTTCGAAACGAAATACTGTTTGACTTCGTCAGGCGTCCTGCCCGCTCGCAACTGGTCACTCACGACCGCCCGCATGTTCTGCGCGAGCTCCGAGGGCGAATCCTGAATCGATTCGCCCTGGCACACCGGGCACCGAAGCGTGGATGCCAACGCCGACGTACGCGCTTCGAGTGCGGAATCCTCGAGCGCCGAAGAGATAGGACGTCCCGAAGCGTCAGCACCCTGCGCCCGCGCCGGCCCCGCCAGCCACAGGGCGGCGACAATGATCGCCGAGAGCCGCAGCCAGCAGGTCACCGCGTTTCCAACTGAGACGACGTATCGGTAGCCGCACCCAGCAACAGAGAATCGATCCAGCTCTGCAGAACGCGGGATGTTATGGGCCCGATGTGCTTGTAGGCGATGCGACCTGATGGGTCGATGATGAACGTCTCGGGCACGCCATACAGGCCGTAATCGATGGCAGTACGAGACCGTTCATCCATTACCGATGGGTAGCTCTGCCCACCCATCCGGGCGATCCAGTTGACACCGAGCGCCGGTCGGTCGTTATACAACACGCCGATGAACTGGGTCGGGCTGCCAGCATATTGGCGGGCTGTCTCGCTGAGCGCCGAATGCTCGTCGCGGCAGGCGAGGCACCATGACGCCCAGAAATTCACGACCGTCACCTTGCCGGTGAGCTCACGGAGGCTGATCGTGTCACCGACTTTCCGCGCCAGAGGCGCCTCGCCTGGCGCGAACACCTCGAGCGCGAATTCGGGTGCCTCGCGGCCGGGGAGCGGTGACTGAATCTCGCCCGGATCTCGCGTGAAGCCGTACGCGAACAGCGCGATCAGGGGGACCGCGCCAAGTACCGCGATCGTGGCGCGCTTCCAGTTCACGGCACGGTCTCCATTACCCGCGGCTCGGGTAGCGGCTCGCTGGCGACTGGCGCGGGCGGCACGGTGGTCCGGCGTCCGCGATGGAACATGCCGATGACGGCGCCGAGCACAATGACCAACCCGCCGAACCAGATCCACGGCACGAGGGGCTCGACGATCACCTTCACCGTCGCATGCTCGCCGTTAGGTTCGAACGCCGAGAGGTTGACGTACAGGTCGCCGCGCAGGCTGCTGCGTACATCCGGCGTCGGCACCGGCTGATCCGACACGTGATAGTAGTTCATGCGCGGCTCGACGGTGCCGATGACCTCACCGTTCTTGCCCAGCACATCCAGCGTCGCGCCGATCACGGACCGCTGCGGTTCCTCCCGCCCCCACACATTCTTCAATCGCACCGTGTGCTCCGCGACGGTCAGCGTCTCGCCAGGCAGGAGGGTCGCCTCGCGCTCGCTCCGGAAAGTGGAGGACGCCGTGACTCCCAATGCGACGAACAGCACACCGATGTGCGCCACGTAGCCACCGTAGCGGCGGCGGTTGCCACGAATGAGCCGCAGCAAGGCCGTGCCCCAACCCTCGCCGTGCGCTCTGTGCCGGGCGCGCATGCCTATCCAGTATTCGCGCAGGTTTCCCACCACCGCATAGCCGACGAACGCAAACGCCAGGATCGCGTACAGCCCCCGGGCGCCTGCCAGAATGCCCGCTGCGCCCAGGATCACGGCGCCGATGGCCGGGGGGATCATTCGCCTGCGCGCCTCGGCCACTGTCGTGCTTCCCCACGGCAACGCCGGACCCACGCCCATGAGGAAGATCAGCGCCACCATCGCCGGTACCGCCATGCGATTGAAGAACGGTTCGCCGACGCTGACCTTTACCCCGCGAATCGCTTCGGCGACGAGCGGATAGAGGGTGCCGACCAGCACCGTGAGCATCACCGCGGTCAGAAAAAGATTGTTCAGCAGGAACACCGTTTCCCGCGACGCCACGCCGCCGAGATTGCCCGTCGTTCGAATGCGCTCGGAGTTTCCGGCAACCAGAACCAGCGTCGCCACCAGCACGACCGCTATGAACCCGAGGAAATAGTAGCCGATGGTGCCGGTCGTGAACGCGTGCACCGACGAAAGGATTCCGGAGCGAGTGAGAAACGTTCCGAGTATGGTCAGGACGAACGTCGCCACGCACAGATTCAGCGTCCACAGCCGGAGCATGTTACGTCGTTCCTGCACCATCACCGAGTGCAGGTATGCGGTCGCGGTAAGCCACGGGAGAAACGATGCGTTCTCGACCGGGTCCCATGCCCAGTAGCCGCCCCAGCCGAGTACCTCGTACGACCACCACATGCCGGCGATGATCGCGGCCGAGAGAAACGCCCACGAGGCGAGCATCCATCGCCGTGAGAGAATCGCCCAGTCGTTGGAGGCAGCCTCGTTGGACAGAATCGCGCCTATTGCAAACGCGAACGGTACCGTCATCCCCACGTAGCCCAGGTAGAGCAGCGGCGGATGAACCGCCATCAGTATGTGGTTCTGCAGGAGAGTGTTCGGTCCCGGGCCGTCGGCTGGTACCGGCCACACGGGAACGAATGGATCTGCCGGACCCGCCAGGAGCAGCGCGAAGAACCCGGCGACCGCGAGCATCATCATCGATGCGTAAGGCACCAAGTTGCCCGGGCGGCCCCGATGAAACCAGACGACCGCTGCCGCGTACAGCGCGAGCACCCACGCCCAGAAGAGGATCGAACCCTCCAGCGCGCCCCACAGCGAAATGACCGTGAACAGCAGCGGGGTCGACCGGCTGCCTACCGCCGCCACGTACGATACCGAGAAATCGTGCGTGACGAGCGCGAAGATCATCAACGCCGTCGCAAGGCTGACGAGCGCAAAATTGGTGTAGACCGCGCCATATGTGAGTTGGAGCCACTCCCGCCGGCCGGACCGAATGGCGATCGGGGTGACTATGGCTCCGAAGGCGATCACTGCTACGGAAACGAGCAGCGCATTGTGCGCGATGAGACCCGTCACGGCGCGGACTGCTGGATCAGCGTCTTGTATTTCTCATGCGCTTCCTCGCCCGGCTCTGGCGCACGGTACTCGTTCGAATGCTTCACCATCAGGCTCGTAGCCTCGAATACGCCGCCGCTGCCGTAGCGCCCTTCGACAATGACTCCCAT
>JBPCLX010000065.1:0-10918 GCA_051002815.1 Gemmatimonadaceae bacterium | reverse complement strand
GGCACCCGCTCGAACCACTCCCGGGCCAATCGTTGATCGCCCACGCGGCGCCACAGCTCACCAACCAGATACGTGAGCACGCCACGCTCCTCGCGCTCGACCCCGTCATAGGATGAAAGAGCCGTCTCGAAGCTCCACGCCGCCTGGCGTCTGAAGTAGCGCTCGGCTTCCGTGTCTTCCTCGTCCACGCAGCACCACGCGGCACGAAGCAGCAGATCGGCGACGCGACGCGGCTCGTGTCCCTGCCAGATCGCCACCTTCGCCGCGAACTCGTATTTCTCGGATCCGGACATCGACCCGTTGGGGAGCTTGGGAGCAAGCTCATCCCACACGTGCTCCTTTATCATCGGGCTTATCTCGGCGTCGTCGGCAAAATCACGCTCCGTGCCCGAATAACCGCACCGCGAGCAGCTATGGATCAGAAACGGCAGCGGCTGGGCGCCCACGGCACGTTCATGAAAGTCGGTTCGCTTGCCGCCGAACGAGTTCGTCGAAAGGACCGCCTGCGAACTGAACTGGTTCGCGCAGATCGGACAGTTTAAGGCAATTTCTCTGAGGGTCGTCATTACCGTCTTCTCCGAGGTGTCCTTCGCCAACCGATTGGGATAGGGAAAATGTGTGCCACAGCGGCGAATGCTTGTCAGCGTGCGGCATCGCTCGACCTTTCTCGCAGCCGCTCGTAGTACACGGGTTTGGCGCCGACCACTGTACTGCCTGTTTGGTTTGAGCTAACTTGTCGCGCGCTTACCGCGACTTCCCTCCGCTCCCGCGATGTGAGCGCCGATGATCATTAATCTCGTTCCGGATTTTCTTGCCGTTCTACGGAGCGTGGATCCCATCGCCGCCTATCGAGCTTATTTCGATGCTCACCGGCCTCTCCTCGAAGCCTACTGGCATAACTACGTTCTCGATCCGCATAGCCCGGATTTCCTCGACATCGTGCGCGCGACAGTCGAAGCCGATCGCGCCGACCTCCACGCGATGCTCGGCCAGAACGACCTGGTAGAGCGCGCACGTGAGGTGGAAGCACAATGCGCGGCCTTGCTATCGATCGACTGTGACATGGATGTTGTAATCATGGTCGGTGTCGGTGCGGCGAACGCGGGAGAGTTGGTGATCAACGGTAGGGCCGCCGTGTTCATATGCGTGGAGCATTTCACCGCGGTCGCAAACGCCACGACGCAGGGACTCGGACTCGATCCTGAATTGATGCCGCTCTGGCTGGCGCACGAGATCGCGCACGCGGTTCGCTATACGTCGCCGTCGAGCCGCGCCGATATACGCCGGCTCGTTGCCGAAGCGGGCGGAGCGTACTCGTATTGGGACACAGGGCAGCGCGCGACCTTGCGTGAGTTGCTGGTCAACGAGGGGTTGGCGGTATCGTTCGCGCGCGTGGCAAGTCCCGGTCACGCCGAGTGGGAATACTACGGTTACACTCGTCGCCAATACGCCCGGATTCGCGAACTGGAGCAGCCGCTCATGCGCGCGCTCCAGCCGAATCTTGATTCAGCGGGACTCGGATTGCGGCTTCGTTGGCTATCCGGCGGGATGAGCGAGGCTGCCCGCCGAGTGGAGGGTCAGCTGATTCCGGAGCGCGCAGGCTACTATCTCGGCGCTCGCATGGTCGCGGCACCGCTGGGGAGATACGGATGGAAGTGGAGCATTCGTGCGACGGCCGGGGAGCTTGCAGGTGAGGAGCTGATGGAGGCCGCGCCCGCCACAGCCTAGGGCATGCGGCTGCCGTTATCGCGCCACCGGACGTTATTTGCCGACGCAGAACGAACGGAAGACGCGATCGAGAACATCCTCGACGTCTACGACCCCTATCAATGACTCGAGAGCGTACGTAGCCGCGCGAAGGTGCACAGCGGCGATCGTCGCGGGTACGAGCTCGTCCCCGCGGGCCCTCTCGAAGGCATCGAGCTCATTGCGGGCGGTGCGGATCGCACGGACATGACGTTCGCGAGTGAGCAGTGGGTGTCCGGCATTCGTCAGGCCATGCCGGTCCTTCAGCGCGTTCTGGATTCGCGAGGCGAGCAGGGATAGGCCGGCACCGGTGTGCGCGGAAACGATGATGGGCCGTTCGCTGCGGGGTGCTAGATCCCCACTCGGGGGGTCATCGGTGCGCGAATTGGATTCATCCCCGACGAATTCGGTGGTGCTCTCCCGACCACCCGGGTGAATAATGAAATCGGGGGGGGGATCCCCCGCATCCCCCTTCGTCCACACGCCGATCACCCCCACCTCGCCACCCGACAGGATCCGCGCCCGCTCCACCCCCGACAGCACACTCTCCTCACTGTCGCCACACGCCAACACCAGATCCGCCCGCGCCAGCCACCGCTCGCTCACCTCGATCCCCAGCCGCTCGACCACATCAACCGCGTCCCGGATTCCTGCCGTGTCTATCAGCCGGACCGGCCACGTCCCCACCTCCACCACCGCCTCGATCGCATCTCGGGTGGTCCCCGCCACCTCCGTCACGATCGCACGCGCGTCTCCCACCAGCGCGTTGAACAGCGATGACTTACCCGTGTTAGGCAGTCCGGCGATCACTACCGTCGCGCCGCTCCTCAGCATCTCCCCGGTGTCGGCCGTTGCCAGCAGCGCGTCGAGCGACTCGCGCGCGCGCGCCACGCCAGCCCCGACCCGAGCGTCATCGACCGGACCGTCATCCTCCTCGGGAAAGTCGATGTCGTAGGCGATCAGCGACTCCACCTGCAGAACCGCCTCCCGCAACCCGGCGATTCGCCGGGAAAGCCCGCCTTCCAGCTGGGACTGTGCTGCCGCATGCATCGCCCGGCTCCGCGCGTCCACCACGTCGGCGACAGCCTCCGCCTGCAACACGTCCATCTTTCCGTTTGCCACGGCGCGCCGCGTGAATTCGCCCGGCCATGCCTGACGAGCGCCGGCGGCGAGGACTGCCGCCAGCGTAAGCGCCGGCGCCACCGAGCCACCGTGCACCGACAGCTCTACCGCATCTTCACCGGTGTAGCTCGCCGGCCCCGCGTACACCGTCACCACCGGCCGCTCGACGTCCGCGCCGCTCTCCGGATGCCGCAGCGTCGCCCGATAGGTACGGTGCGGCTCGGCGCGCCATGGAGTGAGCAGTCGAGCGGCGATCGCATGTGCCTGCGGCCCGCTCATTCGTACGACTGCCAGCGCTCCCCGGCCTGGAGCGGTCGCTATTGCGGCTATCGTGTCATCGCCACCCGGTAGCCTCACGCCGGCTCTGCCACTTCGTCAGGCAGCTCGACCTGCAGTGACTGACCAGGATCCAGAATCCGCACTCGATCACGTTCGCTATGCTCGATCAACCGGTGGCGCAGCCGGTCGATGGCGTCGAACGGCCCGCTCGTCACATGGTGAAACGTTCCCCAGTGATAGGGCACGAAGTATCGGGCGCCGAGTCGGTGCCACAACGTGAGTGCATCATCGAACGTCAGGTGGCCACTGCGATAGGCTGGCTTCCACCACGGAGCGTGACCAATCGGCAGCATTGCCAGATCGAGGGTGCGTCCCCGCTCGTGGATGCGCTCCGCCACCATGCGGTGGCTGTCCGGCGAAAGTCCCGTATCGCCGGCGAAGAAACACGCCGAACGGTGATCCTCGAGCAGGTACATGTTGGCCGCGCTTCGCCATCTGTCCACTCCGTACCGGCTGCCCAGGTGCTTCGCTGCCGCCGCCGTGAGCCTTACCCCCCCTATCTCGACCGAATCACCCGGCGCGACCGCTTCCGCCTGACGATAGCCCATGCCGCGCAGCCAGCGCATCACCGCCGGCGGTGCGTACACCGGCACGTCGGCCGGCAACTGACTCAACGACGCAAAGCTCAGATGGTCGGCGTGCGCATGCGTCACCAGCACCGCGTCGAGCGGTGGAAGGTTCTCCAACGCGATCCCGGGCGGCGCCACGCGCCGAAGAAAGCCCGCGAGCGTTGCGTCGAAGTTGGGATCGGTGAGCACCCTCACCCCCCCGAACTCCAGCAGCAGCGTCGCATGGCCAATGTACGTGATGCGCATGAGGGCTGTCCTTATAGCAAAGAGGTGCGAGACGTGGGCGGGCAGCCATGCCTTCTCCGTCTCGCACCTCTCATTCTAGCCGGCCTTGCCCTCCACGCGCAGCCCTGATCCGCTGCTACGTCTTCGCCATCGCCTTTTTCCGCTCCCTCGCGATCAGCCATTGTTGCGGGATGGCCGCCAGATTCTGCACCGCGTAATACAGATTCAGTCCTGCCGCCATGTTTCTCAGAACGATGAACAATACCGCCGGCATCATGTAGGCGAGAATCTTAGCCTGTGGGTTGGGCGGCGCCGCCTTGAGGCCGATCCACGAGAGGAAGAACATCGATGCCGCCATTACGATCGGCAGTATGTAGTAGGGATCCTTCTGCGAAATGTCGGTGAGATACCAGAACGACACACCGCGGAACTCGATCGTGTTCTGGAACACGAAGAACAAGGCGAACAGAAACGGTAGCGGAATCAGCATCGGCAAACACCCCATGATCGGAGTGGCCGGACTCATTCCGTGTTTCTTGTACAGCAGCATGATCTCCTGCTGCTGGCGCTGCATGTCCGTCTTGTACTGC
This sequence comes from Gemmatimonadaceae bacterium, assembly GCA_051002815.1. GTDB lineage: Bacteria > Gemmatimonadota > Gemmatimonadetes > Gemmatimonadales > Gemmatimonadaceae > JALZIF01. The sequence goes on along the minus strand of JBPCLX010000065.1, from coordinate 6,327 downwards.
GTTTGAATCGCCTTCATCTCCGGCTGCAGCGCCTGCAGCTTGAGCTGCGTTCGCATCGCGGTCTGGTTGAGCGGCCAGAGCACTACACGAACCGCGATACCGAACACGATCAGTACCCAGCCGTAGCTCAGATTGAGCGCATCGTGCATCCATAGCAGCAGCTTCATGACCGCCGTCGCGAACGGCTGAATCATCCCGGCAAAGAACCCGCCGTATGGATTGACGTTCGTGAAGTCCCGGCCGAGCTCGTTCAGACGCTTGTACTGCTGCGGACCAGCGTAAAGCTCGAAGGTGAACGTTGCATCGTCAGGCAGCGCATAGCTGACAGTTGCCGCGGCATCGCGAGCCGGATCCCGCTTCGCCCGTAGCGTCGGTACCAGACGCGCGCCGGAAAATCCCTGCGCGGTAGAGTCGGTGAGCAGTCCCAGCACGAAGTACTTGTTCTTGGTCGCCACCCACCGGTACGGTCCATCGGTCTCCACCTGCGCTCGCGCCGTATCCAGATCCTGGAACGGCACACTGCGCGCGTCGTCCTGCACCGGCTTTAGTACGTATGCGTAGTGTCGAATGTCATCGAGCGAATCGGGCTCCTCGGTTCGCAGCCCATTGGCAACCGTCACCAGCAGCTGGCTCCCCCCCGCGCCCTCCACCTGTCCGCGCACGTTGATTACGTAGGAATCCTCACCCAGTGCGTATTGCACCGTGACCGGCTCGCCGCTCGGAAGTGCACCGCGGAACGTAACTGCGTTGCGCGCAGACGTATCGGCGGTGAAGGCGATGCCATCCAGCGGTACGGTATCGCCACGAATCGCTACGGCGTACCGCAACAGCGGCGTTCCTTCGCGGGCGAGGCGCACCTGCCTCCCGCTGTCGGCGAGCGAGGCGTACTGCGCGAGCTCGACCTGGAGCGGCTTTGCCCCCGCCGTCGAGAACGCATAACGCGCCAGCGCCGTAGCCACGTGGATGGTGTCGGCGGTGATAGGAGCCAGGATGGTTGCGCTATCCCCGGCGGCCACCTGCGCCTGCACTGTTGGCGCCTCCGTGGTGGTTTGAGCGTCGACGGCAGAAGCCGCACCCACGGAATCGCGTATCGGCTGTCGGACCGTGTCGGTCGCCGGCGGCGGGTCCGCTCGTGGCGGAGTAGGGAGGAGCCGCGGCACTGTGAGTACGACGACCGCCGTGAGGAGGATCGCCAGCAGAAAGCGTCTATCCATGAATCAGTTTGAGGTCACGGAACTGGATCGTAGCCGCCGGGACGAAAGGGGTGGCACCGGCCGATCCGGCGCACCCCCATCCATCCACCCTTCAGCGCACCGTATCGCTGAAGTGCTTCGATCGCATACGCCGAACAGCTCGGCGTGTACCGACATGCCGCCGGAAGCAGCGGCCCAAGCGAGACCTGATACAGCCGCACCAGCAGAACCAGCAGCTGGCGGGGCACCGCGACGAGCCATTTCACTTCTCGCGCCCCAATGAAGCCAGGCGCGTCGCACCGCGTATCACTTCTTCGCGCAACGCCAGCATGCTCGCACCGTAAGCCTCCGGTCGTGCTCGAATCACGAGATCGATCGAAGGCAGCTGCGGCAGCACATCGACCCGTACGATCTCCCGAAGCCGCCGTTTCAGACGGTTGCGGGCCACGCTGGACTGCTTGTGCTTCGGAACAATGAACCCGACCCTGGGATGCGAAACAGGGGAAGCGGCCCCCCGGAGATCGAGATGCTCGGTCCGGAAGCGCTTCCCCTCTCGTACCATCGCGCGGAGTTCGGAGGACCCCGTCAGCCGATGGCTGCGCGGGAACCGTAGGTTATCAGGCCGCGGTGGCGTACTTACTCGGCAGTCGTACAGTCAGCCGCTTGCGACCCTTCTTGCGGCGCCGGCTCAAAACATCGCGCCCCCAGCGCGTGGACATCCGCGTGCGGAATCCATGCTTGCGGATACGGCGCTTATTTCGGGGGCGGTACGTCGGCTTGCCCATATGTACTCCAAATGGCGATAGCAGTCACAAAAACGCAGACAGACGGGGAAAGCTAACGGCACCCAGGGTGACGGTCAACTTGGCGGGCAGGGGTGGGTTACCCTGCGTCGACCGGACGCGAAAAACCCAGAACGTGGCGGGCGTCGCGACGCTGGGCGAGGACGCAGACGGCCGCACCGTTGCGCGTTTTCGCTACCTGTCCGCCGAGCCGTCAAGCAGCTGCCATCTGGAGACCCTTTGCCGCGCTCTCCGGACGCCGGCGGGGTCGAGAATCAGTGCTGCAACGACCGATGCGGCCAGCCGCGCACAACCAACGCGCGTGGTACGTCCCATGCTCATGTATCCAGTTCATTACACGAATTCCTAACAACCAGGTGCACGACGAACCGGAGGAACTATCGACATGGCAAACGAAAACCTGCAGGACTTGTACGTCGAGCAGCTTCGTGATCTACACAGCGCCGAGACCCAGATTCTGAAGGCGCTTCCGAAGATGATCAGCAAGACGACGCACCCGGAGCTCAAGCAGGCTCTACAGGAACACAGCAAGGTCACGGAGAAGCAGGTGCAGCGCCTCGAATCCATCTTTACCGAGCTCGGCGAGAAGGCTACCGGACACAAGTGCAAGGGAATGGAAGGGCTCCTCGTCGAAGGTGAAGAAGCCCTCACCGATTACAAGGATGGCGATGTGCTCGATGCCGCCATCATCGCGTCGGCTCAACGTGTGGAGCATTACGAAATCGCCGGCTACGGCACCGTTCGCTCAATGGCGACCATGCTCGGATTCGAGAAGCAGGCCAAGCTGCTCCAGGAGACGCTGGACGAGGAAGGCGATGCGGATGAAACGCTCAGTGGCCTCGCAGAGCGTGTCGTGAACATCGATGCGCTGAAGGCGGACTGACACCGGCAAACGGTCTCGAGAACGGCAGGAAAACGGACTGCGGGATGCGGAGGTGATTCTCCGCATCACGCGGTCCATTCTCGTTTCCGGGGGACTATCCGCGAACCGTAATCCGCCGCGCAGTGCCGCCGCCGCCTGACGAACCCGCGACGCATAGCGCCTCATTCCCTCATCCGCCTGACGCGCACGTGGATGTCGCGCTGTTCCAGACTGCCCGATCGCTACCGACGTAGCGCGCTGCCGCTTTCGGATCCTTCGCTCATCGTGCCGTCCTGCCGGTTTCCTTCAAGGTGAGGATTCAACCGCTACGTGCAGAATTGCTCTTGATTCCCTCCCGGGTTCTCCGTAGCTTCGCCGTCCCTCCGACTTTTCCACATCGCGCCGATGTCGCTGTCCGCCCAAGAAACCTGGTCACGATTGCTTGAGCGGGCACGCCGCGAGGTTCCCGAGCAAACGTATAGAACGTGGCTCGAGCCAGTGGAGCCGCTCGAGCTCAACGGACAGACCCTCGTGCTCGCCGCACCGGACAGATTCGCGGCGGAGTGGAACGAGTCCAAGCACGCGACGATGCTGGCGGGGTTGGCGCCGGTCGCGCTGGGGCATCCGCTCCTTGTCACCTTCCGAGTGCACGAGGAGCGTTCCCGGCGCTCGCAGATGGACCTCTTTGTCGCGCCGCCTCCGCCGGAGCAAATAGATCGGGATGCGCCGCCACCCGCACTCGCCCAACTCAGCGCGCGTTACACGTTCGCAAACTTCGTCATTGGCAAATCCAACGAGCTGGCCGCAGCTGCCGCTCAGGCCGCGGCTGCTTCACCCGGCAAGATCTACAACCCGCTGTTCATCTACGGCGGAACCGGTCTGGGCAAGACGCACCTGATGCAGGGCGTGGCGCACGACATTCTCAAGCGCAGCCCCTCCACCCGGCTGATTTTCCTCGGCACCGAGCAGTTCACCAACGATCTGGTCGGCTCCATTCAGAACAGAACCACCGCCGACTTCCGCAGACGCTATCGCGAAACGGATCTGCTACTCATCGACGACGTGCACTTCCTGAAGGGAAAGGAGGCGACACAGGAAGAGTTCTTTCACACGTTCAACGCACTCTACGAGGCGGGCCGGCAGATAATCCTTACGAGCGACCGGCCCCCCAAGGAAATTCCAGGACTGGAAGCGCGACTGGTGAGCCGTTTCGAGTGGGGAATGGTCGCCGACATCGAGCTTCCCGATTTCGAGCATCGCGTGGCGATTCTTCAGAACAAGGCGCGACTCGACCATTTGGAGCGCACCATTCCCGACGATGTGATCCGCTTCATCGCCGAGCACGTGCGGTCGAGCGTACGGGAGCTGGAGGGAAGCATCATCCGCTTGCTGGCCTACGCCTCGCTACGCAAGCGTGAGATCACCCCCGAGCTCGCGCGCGAAGCGCTACGCGACAAGCTTCAACCGTCCGAAAGTGGCGAGGAGCCCGCGGTCGCACTCACGGTGCAGATCATCCAGCAGATGGTCGCCAAGGAATGGGGCATCCCGACCGAGGGCCTTCGTGCAAAGGGACGGACGAAGAACCTGACGATTCCGCGCCAGGTGGCGATGCATCTCATTCGCGACCTGCTCGGCATGCAACTCGTGGAAATCGGCAACGCCTTTGGCGGCCGCGACCATTCGACGGTCATTCATAGCCTGGAGAAAACCGAAAACTCGCTTCGCGATGACGCGGTTTTCAGGGAGAGGGTGCTGCGTGTGCGGGGGGTGTTGGAGAAGCTGAGAAGGTGAGAAAGGAAAAAGGTGTGCGACGGCGCGCCATGGCGGCGCTAGTCGCTGGTTGAAAAAGCGTCGACCCACCTAAAAGGTGGGGCGACAATTCCTTCCCTATTTCCCAATTCCTATTTCCTAATTCCTTCCACATTCCCCGTGGAATCCTTGCCGTTCCTCCACGGCTCTCCCCACTATTTCCACCGCTCGCACGCTTTCGATGAGGACGGCCGCGGAATACGTATTCATCTTCCCCGCGAGCTGACATCACCTGGCGCCATGTATCATGCGTGACTATCGTTGCTTGCGGCGATCATGCACATTTCAACATCGCTCTACTACCACTGCTATCATCTGTATTTAAGTATAAACAGAACTAGATAGCTCCTCGATTGTTGAGATCCAGAGGATCCGGAATGCGATTCACGATCTCGCGTGAAAAACTGCAGGAAGGTCTCGCCGCTGTCGCTGCCAGCATTCCCGCGAAGACTACGCTCCCGGTTCTGTCGAACATTCTGATCGAGACTACGGAGCAGGGTATTCGGCTCGCTGGTACCGATCTGGATATCGCGGTGAGCACCGAGGTCGGCGCGGATGTCGAGCAGCAGGGAGCGATTACTGTTCCAGCCAAAAAGCTGACCGAGATCGCTCGCGAGCTGCCCTCGGCACCGGTCAAGATCAGCGCAACCGGAGAACAGAGAGTTACCGTCGAATGCGGACGCTCGCGGTTCCGACTCCTCGGCTTGCCACGCGATGAGTTCCCCAGCTTTCCCACGGTCAAGTTCGAGGATGCCTGGCGAGTCCGCTCGGGCGATCTGCACAGGCTCATATCGCATACCTCGTTCGCCGCGTCCACCGAAGAAAGCCGGCCGATCCTGAACGGCGTGCTCTGGGAGCTGCGTCCGGATCGCATGAGAATGGTCGCGACCAACGGACATCGCCTGGCGAAGATGGAGTTGACGATCACTTCTGCTGGAGCGCCTTCCAGTGATCTGATCGTCCCACCCAAGGCGCTCGAACAAATCAGGCGTCTCTTTCCCGCCGAGGAGGAACTCGAGATTGCGCGTGGCGACAATCACCTTGCTTTCCGTTCTCCGTTCACCTCGGTGTTCACGCGCCTGATCGAAGGCCCTTATCCGAACTACGAGCAGGTCATCCCCAAGGACAACGACCGCGTAGCGCTAGCCGACAAGACCGCACTCACACAGGCTATCCGCCGGATGGCCATCATCGCCTCAGACCAGACGCATCGGGTGCGGATGTCGTTCAACGCGGGGATGGTGAAGCTTGCGGTGCAAACACCCGACCTGGGTGAAGCGCAGGACGAGGTGCCGATCAACTACGACGGCGACCCGCTCGACATTGGCTTCAACGCGAATTATCTGCTGGAGATCCTGCGCTATATGCCCACGGATGCGGTCAAGCTGACGTTCAAGGCACCCGAGCGAGCCGCAACGCTGGAGCCCGAGGGGTGGGACGAGGGGACGACGTATCTCTGCCTTGTGATGCCACTCAAGCTGATCGACTGAAGGCGTACGGCGGTCACCGGCGCGCGAACGTTGACCGGAGCTCGGGCCTCCCGCTATCGTTCAACCGGGGCTGTTAGCTGTGAGGTGCGAAATGGAGATACTCCGTCTCGCACCTCTCCCGTCTCCGGTTAGAACTCTCCGACGCTCACATCCGTCTATTTCCTGATTCC
>JBPCLX010000064.1:0-13198 GCA_051002815.1 Gemmatimonadaceae bacterium | reverse complement strand
GTGGCCGGTGAGGGTCTGGCTCTTGCCGCTGTCGATGATCCGTTGCGTCCCGACTCGGTAGGCACTCTCGCCCCAGGCCACGACGACGAGTTGCTGCGCATCGACGACCGGGCCGCATTCGCGCAGGTCGCGGTGCTGCTGCGGGACAGAATCGTCAGGCGCCACCAGCGTCAGGGGGTCACCTTCTTGCTGCCCGATACAATATTGATCGACGTGGAGGTGACCATCGGCGCGGACACGATCGTCTATCCCGGCGCGGTGCTCGAGGGTCACACGGAGATCGGTAACGAGTGCGTGATCGGCCCGCACAGCCGCTTGGTCGAAGCGCGCATAGGACGTGGGGTCGAGCTCAAGGGGTGGAATTTCGTGGCGCGCACGAGCATCAGAAATCACGCGGTTCTCGATCCCTTTGTGCGCCGCGGTTATGATTGAACTGCCGCCCTGGGCGGAGGTGCGCGAGACTCGCCGGGCGCACATTGCCCGGGTGACGGCGCTCCTAGATCAGTGGGCGGCGGCGATGAACATTGCGCCTGACGAAGCACAGGCCTGGCACGACGCGGGCAGGTGGCACGATGCGCTTCGCGACGCGGATCCGGAGCGATTGAAGCTGGTGGGTGGTGACGGCATTCCCGCCGGTCTGCGTCATGGCCCGGCCGCGGCGGCACGCCTGCGGCAGGATGGCGAGGACCGGGAGTCGGTGCTCGATGCCGTTGCCTGGCATACCGTGGGATTCGCGAACTGGGAGCGGGTCGGGCGCGCCCTGTACATGGCCGACTATCTGGAGCCCGGCCGCACATACGAGCGTGAGGAAAGAAGCTATCTGGCGGCTCAGGTGCCGAACGACTTCGACGGCACATTCAGGGAGGTCGTCAGGCGACGGCTGATCTGGGCGCTGCGCGATGGACACGCCCTGCATCCGAACACGGTCGCGTTATGGAACTCCGGACGATGACGCGCCGTCGCACGCTGACCGTTGCCGCGGGCGCCGTGCTGCTCATTGCCATGTCGGTGTTGGCGATCCGCTTCGCGGCTGGGTGGGGACCTGCCGCCGGCAGCTCACCGACCTCGGCGATCGATGCTCGGGCGCCGGAGGGAGTGCGCATCCGGGTCGAGGTGCTCAATGCGAGCAATGTTCAGGGTCTCGCCCGCCGGGCGACCCGGCATCTGCGCGACCGGGGATTCGACGTCGTGTATTTCGGTACGGAACGCGAGAAGCGCGATAGCACGATCGTTCTCGATCGAGCCGATCAAGCTGAATGGGCAAGGCTGGTCGCTGCCGCGCTCGGTGGGGCACCGACGGATTCGCGGCCCGGCAGCTCACGCAATCTGGATGTTACCGTGCTCCTCGGTCCCGACTGGGTTCCGCCGTCCGAGCCGTTCCACCCGTAGCTGCCCGCACGCGGCGGCAATGTCGGTGCCGCGGCTGCGCCGTACCGCCACCTCCACGCCGGCACTCCGCAGCTGCCGTGCGAAGGCGGCAATATCGTTAGGAGGCGTGGGCGTGAAGTCGTGCGCGCCGCCGGGATGCAGCGGAATGAGATTCACGAATGCGCGGCATTCGCGGGCGAGAGTGGCGAGATCCCGCGCATGCTCGGGCCGGTCGTTCACGCTGCCCAGCATTACGTACTCGAACGTGATCCGGCGGTCGAATGCCTTGGCGGCCTCGATCACCTCGGCCAGGGGATACTTGATGTTGATCGGCATGAGCTCCCGCCGCAGTTCATCCGATGGAGCATGGATCGAGATCGCCAGCCGAAACTGCTCCGTACGATTGGACAGCGCGACGATCCCCGGCAGCACTCCGACCGTCGAGACCGTGATGTGCCGGGCGCCGATGCCGATGCCGCGCGGATCGTTGAGAATCGTCAGAGTCGGACCGACAGCGCGCCAGTTCATCAACGGCTCGCCCATTCCCATGAAGACGACATTTGTGACTCGAACCGGCGGATCGAGCAGCGTCATCTCGCGCACCTGGCCGGCAATCTCCCAAACCTCCAGGTTGCGCTGGAAGCCCATGCGACCGGTGGCGCAGAAGGCGCACTGCAGGGCACAGCCGGCCTGCGAGGAAATGCACAGCGTCAGGCGACCATCATCCGGTATTGCCACCGTTTCGATGCCCTGGCCGTCTGGCAGCCGAAACAGCATTTTCTGAGTTCCGTCGCTCGACAACTCACGCGTGTGCATTTCCAGGCGGGGTAGTGCAAAGCGAGCGGTCAGCCGCTCACGCAAGGCATGCGGCAGATCGGTCATGTCCTCGAAGGAGGCGGCCGGGCGCTGCCACAGGTGGGGAAGAACCTGACGCGCCCGGTAGGCGGGCTCCCCGGCCTCTCGCAGGAAATCGCCGAGCAGTACCTCCGCCTCGGCCGGCGTATGGTTGAGCAGATTGAGCTTCGGCATCAGCGGAGCCGGGCAGAAAGAGTGAACTGATAGATAGGCTCCAGCTCGGCGCCGTTCTCTTCTCGTGCAATCCCCACCGAATAGGGCGCGACGTGTATGGTGAGCCCGAGCCGGTGGCGCCACGGTTGCGCCCCGTGCACAAGATCGCGGGCGATGCCTCCACGTCCTTCCCAGATTCCATAACGCCCCTGCACGAACACGAACTCCTCGCGCGCCCAGCGCACTATCGCCGACGATGAGTACCCGGCGCGCAGCTCGCGTGTGGTCGCGGTACCGGCGATCCGAACATCGGCCGCCATGTTGATCGCTGTGTACTGCTCGAGAGACTTGCCCGGCCGCCAGAGAAACGTGGAGACGCCAATCGACAGATCGCGCAACGGCAAATGAGTGGCAAACAGTCCGACGTCGGCGCCGACCTCACCGCTCCTGGCGAGATCCAGCTCGCCGCGGCGATATCGGAGCGCGGCTCCTGCCGAGAGCGGACCGGCAATGCGGTTGGCCACCCCCACCGAAATCAGCTGCGTGCTGTAGGGTATCTCCGACCCGATGGACTGCGGATCTGTCTCGGTGCGGACGAGATCAGCGACCGCCGCCCGGGCGAAGGAGGTCGTGAGCACGATCTGCCTGGGCAGGCGAACGGCGACCGCTGCCAACTGCACCGTAACACCTTGCTGCGACGATGTTTGCAGCGCGGCCATTCCCACGTGCAACGCGCCCGTGTCGAGCAGCGCGACCGTGGCGGGGTTCCCGAGTCCGTCACCTAAACCACTCCCCAGCGCCACGGCGCGATCCATCGTACCGAGGGGAAAGCGCAGCAGATCACGCCCCGGAACCGGCTGCGCGAACAGCGGCGCGGGGAGGAGACTGAATACAAGTACCGCGAAGGTCGTGCGCCGCATGAAGTTGAGGTTATGAGCGCGCCCGCGGCGCGTCAAGGAATCGCTTCCCGCACCCGAACGCAGCAATTACATTGCACCACCTGCATATGCGAAAACCGGAGCGAGCGTGCTGCTCTCAGAGCTGCTGACGACGGCGCGCGTCAAAGTGCCGCTTGGCGGCCGTACGAAAGTCGAAGTCCTTCGGGAACTCGTCGAACTGGTGGCGGCAGAGAACGCTGACGCCGATGTCGAGGCAATCCTCGCGTCGGTCAGGGAGCGTGAGGATGTGCTGAGCACCGGCATCGGCGGCGGCATCGCCATTCCGCACGGCAAGACCTCCCAGGTCGATCGCCTGACGCTTGTCGCCGGCGTCGCGTCGGAAGGCATCGAATACGATGCACTCGACGGGAAGCCAGTACGCCTCTTCTTCCTGCTCGTGGGTCCGGAGAGCGCTTCGGGTGCGCACGTGAAGGCCCTCAGCCGGATCTCGCGGATGTTGCGCCGCGAGGATCTGCGCTCCCAGCTCGCCAACGCCGCGTCCCCCGACGCCTTCGTGGGGGTGATCCGGTCGTCGGAACCCGAGTGAGCCTTCGCCGATGGGGTCCGCCTGCTGTCTGGGCGGCACTGATTCTCATGCTCACTTCGATCCCCGCACCCGAGCTCGCGCCGATCGGCGCGTTCTCCTTTCCGGGTGCCGACAAGCTGGTTCACGCCGGACTGTACGCGGTACTGGGGGCCCTTGTCGCCCGCGCCGCGCATCCGAGGGCAAACCGTGTCACGTTAGGCCGGCTGCTGATCGGCATCGCCGCCTTTGCCGCAGCCGATGAATGGCATCAGCGATTCATTCCCGGCCGTTCCGCAGATATACGCGACTTCGCGGCCGACTGCGCGGGCGCTGTCGCAGGACTCGCTGCCACTACCTACATCCTTCGCCGCAAGATTTCCCTGTCGTGACTACGCCATCCTCGTTCGTCACGCGGATGCGGTCGCATCCCTGCGGTGCCCTGCGCCTCGAGCACGCCGGAGTGCTCGTCAGGCTCGGCGGGTGGGTGCACCGCCGCCGCGATATGGGTGGACTCGTCTTTCTCGACCTGCGCGACCGCTCGGGCATCGTGCAGATCTCCTGCAACCCCGACAGCGCACCGGCCGAAGCCATGCAGGCCGCCGCATCGGCCGGCGCCGAGACAGTGCTACTCATCGAGGGAGAGGTAGTCGCACGGCCGCCCGAAATGCGAAACGCCGAGCTGAGCACAGGCGATGTGGAAATCCGCGCCACCCGCGTCACCGTCGCCGGCCCAGCCGCTACCCCGGCCATTCCGGTCGCGCGTGGAAAGGGTGAACCGCTGCCAGCCGAAGAGCAGCGGCTCCGCCATCGCCATCTGGATCTGCGCCGGCCCGAACTGCAGAACAACCTGATCCTGCGGCACCGGCTGATGCAGGAGACCCGCCGATACTTCGACGGGTTAGGCTTTCTCGAGATCGAAACGCCGGTCCTCACCAAACCGACTCCCGAAGGCGCTCGCGACTTTCTGGTGCCAAGCCGCGTACACGCCGGCGAATTTTACGCGCTGCCGCAATCGCCGCAGCTCTACAAGCAGCTCCTGATGGTGAGCGGCTACGACCGCTACTTCCAGATCGCCAGGTGCTTCCGGGATGAGGACCTGCGCGCCGACCGGCAGCCGGAGTTCACCCAGATCGACGTCGAAGCGTCGTTCGTCTCCGCGGATGACATCCTGGATCTCACCGAAGGGCTGCTGCAGGCGTTATGGCAGGTAGGCGGCGCTTCCGTCACTCGTCCGTTCCGCCGCATGACCTACGCCGACGCGATGGAGCGCTACGGTACGGATCGCCCCGACCTGCGCTATGGCCTGGAGATTCAGGATGCTACCGCGCTCTTTCGCGACTCGGACTTCACGATCGCACGCGCGGCGATCGAGCACGGCGGCCGCGTTCGCGCGATTCGCATCCCGGGCGGCGGTGTCTTTTCGCGCAAACAGGTTGACGAGCTGGAGTCCATCGCCAAGGGAGCGGGCGCCGGCGGTCTGCTCCGTCTCAAGCGCGTACAGGGGGCGCTGGAAGGACCGGTGGCCAAGTTCATATCGGAGGAAGCGGGATCCGCTCTCGGATTGCTGGACGGCGACCTGTGCCTCATGGTCGCCGCTGCCGACCGCGTTTCCTCCACCGCACTGGATCGCGTAAGGCAGGAAGCGGCACGCCGCCTTGATCTGATCGACTCCCGGGCGAACGAGTTTCTGTGGGTGACCGACTTTCCGGCGTTCGAGCGCGATGCCGTCAGCGGGGAAGTCACGTTCGTGCATCATCCGTTCACCGCACCGCACCCGGACGACGTTTCGCTGCTGGACAGCGCACCTGAACAGGCGCGGGCGCTGGCCTACGACGTGGTACTCAACGGGCTGGAGCTTGGCGGCGGCAGCATTCGCATCAGTGATCCCCGGCTTCAGGAGCGGGTGTTCAGTCTGCTCGGCCTCGATGCCGAGACCGCGGAATCGCGATTCTCGTTCCTGCTCGAGGGGTTGCGCGCCGGGGCTCCGCCTCACGGTGGCATCGCGTTAGGTATGGACCGCATCGCGATGCTGCTCGCCGGAGCCACGTCGCTGCGTGACGTGATTGCATTTCCCAAGACCACTGCCGCGCGCGCGCTTTTCGAAGGCGCACCGACGGTGGTCTCAGATCGTGATCTGCGCGAGCTGCACATCGCCGTTCGTGAGGAGGCCATACCGTGACGGAAGAACTCATCGCGCACCGCATCTCGACGGAGGGAGCGGATCTGCTGACGCTGGCCGGCGTGAACGATGCCAATCTGGTCGAGCTGGCGCGCCTGACGGGAGTGAAGGTCGCCTTGCGCGGCGACGCGCTCACGCTAAGCGGGTCGGCGGAAGAGGTGGAGCGTGCCGGCGCCGTGGGGCAACGGATGGTCGATGCGGCCCGCCAACGGCGTGGCATCACGCCTGACGATGTTCTTCGGATGAGCGAGGAACCGCTCGATGCGGACGGTGCGGCCTCAGGGGCGCCGCGCATCGCGCTCCCCGGCGTGCGGCGGGTCATTCAGCCGAAAACCGCCGGACAGGCTAGCTACATGAAGCTGATCACGGAGCATGATATCGTGATCGGCATCGGTCCGGCCGGTACCGGTAAGACGTACCTCGCCGTCGCCGCCGCGGTCGATGCGCTCATGCGTAAACGCGTGCGCCGCATCGTGCTCGCCCGTCCTGCGGTCGAGGCCGGCGAAAGCCTTGGCTTTCTACCTGGCGACATGCAGGCCAAGGTGGACCCGTACTTGCGGCCGCTGTACGATGCGTTGGACGACATGATGCCTCAGGAGCGTGTACAGAAGGCCCTGGAAACACGTGTAATCGAGATCGCGCCGTTGGCCTACATGCGCGGACGGACCCTTTCCGATGCCTTCGTCATTCTCGATGAAGCGCAGAACGCGACTAACGCCCAGATGAAGATGTTCCTCACGCGGCTGGGAGTGAACTCGAAGGCGGTAATTACGGGTGACAAGACGCAGATCGATCTGCCTGCTCGGGAACAATCAGGGCTGATTCAGATCGAACGTATTCTGTCGGACATCGAAGGCATCGCATTCCACTATCTGCAGGAATCCGACGTCGTTCGGCATCGCCTGGTGCGCGACATCGTGCGGGCGTACGCCGCGGATTCGAGCGCATGACCAGCAGCGATTCGCGCCCGCAGCTCGAGCGAGTGGTACCCACGCTCGATCCGCCGCCACGTGGCATCGCCTACCATGCGCGGCGGGCCATGTTCGTCGTCGGTCTGGCAATCGCGACCTATATACTGTTCCCCGCCTCCCCCGCCGTGGACGTACCGATCTTCGAAGTCGGTGCGGTGGCGAACCAGGACGTGATCGCGCCGTTTGCATTCATGGTCCCCAAGTCGAGCGCGGATTTGGCAAAGGAGCGCGAGGAGCTCGCGCGTTCCGTCAAGCCGATTTTTACCTATTCGTCGGCCGCGCGGGACAGTGCACTCGCAACGCTCAACGATTTCATAACAGCGGTCGGTCGCGCCGCCGACGGTGCTTCGTCTCCTCGTGAGGCGGTCGAAGAGGTGCAGCGCGCCGCCGCCGCGCGAGGCGTAACGCTGTCGCCGGGTGAGGCGGAATTTCTCGCTGACAGCCGCCGGCGAGCCGCAATGCGTGAAGGCATCCGGCTCGTTTACACTCGCTGGCTCGCCGCCGGGGTGACATCATCGAGCGCGCTGGACGATGTGGCCGGCGAGGTGATTCTTCGGCGGGGCGGGGAAGAGCGAAGCATGCTCGCCGACAGCCTGCTGACATTCGGAACACTCCTCTCACGAGCGCAGCTCGTACACCCGGCTCCTGATTCGTCGGTGGGCGACGCGCTGTACATCAAGCTGCTAGGTGCGTTCTTCAGACCGACTGTCACCTATGACCGGGTGGCAACGGAACGGCGTCGACAGGAGCTCCGCAATTCTGTGGACGTTACTCGCTACACGGTGCGCGCCGGCGAGCGAATCATCGGCGAGCACGAAGTGGTAGGCCGGGAGGAGCACGACAAGCTGCGCGCCCTCCACGATGCGATTCAGACACGCACTGGTGGCGAGCGCTCGCTTGCCCGGATCGCCGGCACGATCCTGTACAATGCACTCGTGCTTCTGATCTTCGGCGCGACGATCGGGCTGTTTCGTCCGGCGTTGTACGAATCGATACGCTGGCTCGCAATGTTCGCCGCGGCGTTTCTCCTGGTCCTCGGGGGCGCCGCGATCGTCGCGCACATTCCGCCAGTTCGGCCCGAGCTGATACCGATCGCCCTCGCGGCCATTGTTCTGAGCATTCTGTTCGACCCGCGCATCAGCATGATCGCGGCGATGATCCTCGCCGTTCTGATCGGCGGACAGTCGGTGTTTCGCGGCACCAACGCGCTGTTCATCAGCCTGATCGTCGGAGCGGCCGCCGCGATTTCCGTACGCGTGATCCGCCGCCGCGACCAGGCATACTACTCGATCCTTGCCATTGCCGGAGCCTATCTGTTGGCGGCAATGGCGATCGGCCTTACGCTCGACTGGTCGCCACGCGCCATTGGCACGAGCGCACTTTGGGGAAGCGTGAACGCCGTGGTATCGGTGTCCCTCGCCATGGTATTGCTGCCGCTGTCGGAAAAGCTGACCGGCATCACGACGGACCTAACGCTGCTCGAGTACTCCGATCTCAATCGCAAGCTGCTGCGACGGCTCATGATCGAGGCGCCGGGCACCTATGCGCACACGATGCGCGTGGCAAATCTGGTCGAAGCCGCCTGCCACGCGATAGGAGCCAACGGGCTGCTCGGGCGGGTCGGTACCTACTATCACGATATCGGGAAGCTCAAGAAGCCGCAGTACTTCGTGGAGAACCAGGCGAGGGGGGCCAATCCGCACGACAAGCTGAAGCCGACAATGAGCGCGTCGATAATTCGCAACCACGTCCGCGAAGGGATGGAGCTGGCCGCCGAGCACAAGTTGCCGCGCGCGATTTCGTCTTTCATCACGGAGCATCACGGTACCGGTCCCATCGCCTACTTCCTCGAGAAGGCGCGAGAGCGTGACGAGGCGACGCCTAACCCGAGCGACTTTCAATATCCGGGGCCGACGCCCCAGAGTGCCGAGACGGCGATCCTGATGCTGGCCGACAGCGTGGAGGCGGCAACCAGGGTGCTGCAGGATGCCAGTGCCCACGCGATCCGCGAGGTCGTCGAGCACATCTTCGCTCAGCGAATCGAGCAGGGCCAGCTCCGTGCAGCGCCGCTCACTCTGCGCCAGCTCGATGAGATCAAGGAGCAGTTTGTGCGGGTCCTGATCGGCATGCATCACACGCGGATCGATTATCCGACTTCGAGCGGTGGCATCACATCGGAGTTCGCGCGCGTATGAGCCTGGCCGTCGATGTCTCACTCGATGGCGTCCGTGCGCCGCTCTCTCGCGCCCGAGCCGCGGCAATAGCGCAGCGGGTGCTGCGTGCGGAAGGAGTACGGCAGGCGATGCTGTCGATCACCTTCGTCACGCGGCGGACCATCGCCAGATTGAATGCCCGCCACCTCGGCGTTCGGGGCGCCACCGATGTGATCGCGTTCGGCTTCGAGCGTGCGGGACCGGACGGCCCGGTGGTCGGCGACGTGTATATCGCACCCGACGTCGCCAGGGACCACGCCCGGCAGCGGTCGCATGGGCTTCGCACCGAGGTAGCGCGACTGGTCATCCACGGGGTGCTGCACGTGCTGGGGCACGATCACCCCATTGATGACCGGCGGGAAGGTTCTGCGATGTGGCAGCGTCAGGAAGCGCTGCTCCGCAGTGCGCAGCGGGCTGGCGCGGCGTGACCATCCCCGCGATCTTGCTCGCCCTCGTCGTGGGGGCGCTCTCCGCGTTATGCACCGCCCTGGACGCCGCCATGCTCGCTGTCGAGGACGATGAGTTGGCCGCCGACCCGGCGCTCGCCGGCCAACTGGTCCGCCGCGACCGGATCCACAGGTCGCTGACGGTTGCGCGATTCATCGCGCTGCCGCTGGCGGCGGCGCTGGCCGCCCAGGGAGCAGGCCTGGCGACGCGGACACCTCTGGTCGCTTCCATCATGGGGATCGGCATCGCACTCGCGGTGCTCCTGCTGGCGGAACTCACGCCGCGAACGTTAGGTGAGTTCGGCGGACGCAGCGTGATCGTACGCGTTCTGCCGCTTCTGCGTCCGATCACGCTCGCGCTGTCCCCGATCGCCGCCGTGTCGGTGGAGGCGGAACGCAGGCTTCGCGCCATCGCCACGCCCAAGCCGCGCGAGGATCCAGAACGTGAGCGCGAATCGGCTGCGCTCGATCCTCCGGACCCGCGGCGCGCAGCGCCCGCCCCGGAGCCGGGCCTGTTCACGCTGGGTGAGACGGAAGTACAGAGCGTGATGGTGCCGCGCATCGACATTATCGGCATTGAACGTGAAACCCCATGGTCGGAGGTTCGAGACCGCGTGCGCAGCGCCGAGCACTCGCGTCTACCCGTGTTCCGGGACACGATCGACCATGTCACCGGAATTCTCTACGCCAAGGATCTGCTGCGTTCGGTGGTAGAGGATACACAGCCCGCCGGCGGATGGCTGGCGCTGGTCCGCCCCGCCACCTTCGTTCCCGAAGGCAAACCAATCGATCAGCAGCTGCGCGATTTCAAATTGAGCCGTTCCCACATCGCCATAGTGGTCGATGAGTATGGCGGCACCGCCGGCCTGGTGACGATCGAGGACATTCTCGAAGAGATCGTCGGCGAGATCCGCGACGAACACGATCGTGAAGAGCTGCCCATCCAGTCGGAGGAGGATCGCCGGTTCTGGGTTGCTGGCCGCGTTGCTCTCGACGATCTGTCCGAGGCACTGCATCACGAGTTCGAGCACGAGGACGTGGCTACTGTCGGCGGCCTGGTGTTCTCCGTTCTGGGGCGAATTCCGCGCGCCGGCGAGGAGCTGCGGCTCAACGGCTTCAGAGTGGTGGTAGAGCGCGTCGTTGGACGGCGCATCGAGCGCGTTTACTTCGAGCGCCTCGAGCCGTCCCTCACCGACAAAGGCTGAGCATGCTGCTCTTTCTTCTCACCCTCGCGCTTTTGCTCATCGCGCTCGTTAGCGGTGCAGCGGCCGTCGTTCGGGCCGCCGGACGGCAGTGGCTGCGCGAATGGGTCGAGAGGCAGCTGGGTGTTGGCAGAACAAGCAAGGCTAGCGTGGTCCGACCCAGTCGACTGCTGATAGGTGCAGCGGCAGCGACGGCGCTTCTGCTCGCTCTGGCCGGCGTGACGATCGGCGCGTCGATCTCGCTGCCGCTGCAGCTGGTGCTGGCCTCACTGGCCTTCTCCTTCGCCGTGCTCTTTGCCGGGCATGCCGTGCCGCGCGCGATTGGCCAGGCGCTTGCGCCAATGCTCGAGAGGACGGTTCTTCCCGGGCTCGGCCTGACGACGAGACTGCTGCAACCGGCAGTACGCACGGCCGAGTACCTGGCGTTCCCCTTCACCGGCGAGCACCGAATCGAACGCCCCGCGACCGAACGAGAGGAGATCGAGGAATTGTTGCGAGAAGGTGAGCTTGAAGGCATGAGCGAGCCGCAGGAGCTGGAATTCATCTCAGGCGTGGTACAGTTCGGTGAGCGTCTCGTCGGCGAAGTGATGACGCCGCGCACCGAAGTTTTCGCTCTCGACATTGCCATGCCGCCTCGCGATCTGGCCCTGGCGATCGCAAGTGCCGGTTACAGTCGCGTGCCTGTCTATCGCGAAACGCTCGACGACATTGCAGGCATGATCCACGTGTTCGACGTCCTCGATGCCGCCGGCGCTACGCTTCCAGCTGTGCGCAAGGTCAAGATTGCTCCGGAGAGCAAACCCTGCCGGGAGATGCTCTTCGAGATGCTGCGAGAACAGCAGCATCTTGCGGTGATCCTCGACGAGTTTGGCGGCACCGCCGGAATCGTCACGCTGGAGGATCTGCTCGAGGAACTCGTCGGTGACATCCGCGATGAGCATGACGAGCCCGCAGCTCCGGAGACGCGCCGTCCCTCGCGAGCTGCACTGGTCGACGGCGCCGCGGAACTGCGTGAGCTTGCCAAGCGCTTCAACGTTCCACTCGACGACGATCTGCTCGAGGATGTGCAGACATTGAACGGCGCCCTGATGCGGGCGATCGGCCGAATTCCCCAGGTTGGCGAACGGTTCCAGCTCGGCGCGCTCGAGATCACGGTCATCGAGGCCGAACCGACGCGCGTCAAACGGGTGCTCGTTCAGCGCCTGGCTGGTGAGCAGCCGGCGACGATCCGGATTTCCGTGTAGCGTGCGCGCATTCGTCGTCTTCTGGCGGCTGCTGCCGTTCGTGACCTCCTTTCTTCGCGACCGCCGGCGATGGGTTCTGCTGGGCCGTCCGCGCCGCACGAGCGCCGCCCGCCACGCCGCGCGCGCCGAACGCCTGACCGCGACATTGGCCGCCCTCGGTCCTACCTTCATCAAGCTCGCTCAGGTCTTCGCCTCACGCGCCGACATCCTGCCCGAACCCTATCTGGGAGCGCTGGCGCAGCTCACCGACCGCGTGCCGGCGTTGCCAGCCGCGGCGATCGAGGAAGTGATCGTCGCCGAGTACGGCCGCCCGGTAAGTGAGGTGTTCGTCGATTTCGATCCCGAGCCGCTCGCTGCTGCCTCGTTAGGTCAGGTTCATCGTGCCCGCATCGGCGACCGCGACGTCGCCGTCAAGGTGCTCCGTCCGGGAGTCGACGAGCTCGTTCGGGTCGATCTGGAGGCGGCGTTTCGCATCCTCTACGTGCTCAACGTGCTCTTTCCGAGCCATCACACCCGGGCCATAACTACGATCGTGCGCGAGTTCGCCAAGCGAATCGACGAAGAGATGGACTTCCGCGAGGAGGCGCGGCATGCGACGGCCATACGCGCCAACTTCGCCGATGATCCGCGGGTGCTCATTCCGGTCGTCGTCGAGGAGATGACCCGTCGGCGCGTCCTCGTACTCGAGTTCGTGGAGGGCACGCGAATCGACCGCCTTCAGGAACGCATTGCCTCGGGCGACGTCGATGTGTGGCAGCTGCTGGGCACCATCGTCGAAGTCTACATTCGAATGATGCTCGTCCACGGGCTCTTCCATGCCGATCCGCACCCGGGTAATCTCCTCGTGGCGCCTGACGGCCGCGTCGTGCTCCTCGATTTCGGAATGGTCGTGAGAGTCGACGCGGACACCCGCCGCCGGCTGCTAACCACCGCGATGTCGGCCGTGCGGCAGGACGTCGATGGCGTGATCGCCGGACTGTACGAGCTGGGGATGCTCGATCCCGAGGTCGATCGGGGAACCATCCGCGATGCCGCGCGGGCTTTGATGAGCATCGCGTTCACCCCTGACACAAAACCCCGGCAGATCGAGCGCATCGTCAACG
>JBPCLX010000063.1:0-12261 GCA_051002815.1 Gemmatimonadaceae bacterium | reverse complement strand
TCGACATTGATGCCGGCTACCGCCCACTCCTTTTCAAGGGACAAGCGGATGGCCCATCGCTTCCGGGATGAGCACTACTTCTTCCTGAAGATTAGAGCTGCGTTTCCCGGTATTCCGTGAAGAACCTCTTTTTAACGCGGAGCGATTCGTATGCGGCGCGGTCTCTTCTCCGTTCGAGGCTGCGTTCTTTTTAACGCGGAGGTTTCGCGTTGAAAGGCGAAACCGTGAACCGGCCACAATCCATGGCCAGCCACCAAAAAAGCCTGAACAGCCTAACTTCTGGACTCCGGGCGCTCGCCGGACTGACGAGCTCAACACCAGCCGGCAGTTGCTAGCGACTCGGCGGTCGCGGCGTACAGTCCAGCCGCGCCGGAAGGCGATTTCGCACCCGCGCGCTGATCGTCACTTGACTTTCGTACTCCAGGCAACCATCGGCGCTCAGCCTTACGCGATATGCACCGGGGGGCAGGATGAGCACGGAATCCTGGTCCACCGTGCCGTCCCGCAAGGTGCCGCTCGGCGAGTTGACAGCGAACGTCGCGTGCGCCGGGGTGACGTTGAACACCAGCGTGCCGCACTGCCGCGGCTCCAGGGTGACCTGCTGAGTCTGACCGCTCGAAAGCGACAGCCGACTCGAGACGGTTGCGGAAGGGCATCCCTCATCTTCCGGAAACCTAGCCACCACCGTGTGCGTGCCGGCAGGCACGTCCGTCAGGTCAAGCTTGCCGCGCCCGCGCTGCTGGCCGTCGAGCAGGACCAACGCACTGTCCGGGGCTGTGATGCGGAGCGTAGCCAACGAAAGCGCCGACAGCGTATCCTCACCGGAAAGCGTGTCGGGAACCACCGCGTTCACCGGAGGTAGCGCCAGTGGCACGCTGTCGATGGCCAGACCGGTTGTATCCGCCAGGCCGGTCGTTCCCGACGACGCGTCGTGCGTCACGGCGAACACGATGGCGAGCAGCGCTGCCCCCATGCCGAGCGCCAGCACACCGCGCCGCACCCACTGATTGTTCGCGATGCGGGCCCAGGGTGCCGAGCGCAAGCCCGAGGGCGTGATCCGCGGGACCTGGAGCGTGCGGGCCGCCATCGGATCGGTGGTGTGCGGCACCAGCTCGGCCAGTGCCTCACCTAACGCCTCACCGCTCTCGAAGCGCTCTTCGGGGGCCTTGGCCAGGCAGCAGAGTATGATCCGCTCGAGCTCGGCCGAGATCGAGGGGTTCAGACTGCGCGGCTTGGGTGGGCGATCTTCGACGTGCTGCCGGGCGATCTCGTACCAGTCGGCTCCGTCGAACGGCAGCGTTCCGGTAGCCGCCCGGTACAGGGTGATACCTAACGAATAGATGTCCGCCCGGCCGTCGAGCGGCAGTCCGCGCGCCTGTTCGGGAGAGAAGTACTGCGGGGTGCCGACGACCATGTTCGTCCCCGTCTCCTGCACGTAGCTGGAGACCGCGCGAGCGATGCCGAAATCGGCCACGATCGCATTGCCGTGGGGATCGAACAGGATGTTGTCCGCCTTCACGTCACGGTGGACTACCCCTTCTCGGTGAGCGAAGCCGAGCGCGACCGCTACCTCCACTCCCATCCTGACGGTGAATGCCTCGGGCATGGCGCCGATCACGCGAAGCCGCTCGACGAGGCTGCTTGGGAGGTAATCCATCACGAAGTAGACCGCGTCGGCCTCGCGCCCCACGGCGAGGATGCGGACTATGTTCGGATGGCGAAGCTTGGCGGCAATCGACGCTTCCCGGCGGAAGCGCGAATCGAAGGTCTCATCGCCGGCGAACTGCGGCTTGAGCACCTTGATTGCCACTGGAATGTCGAGTTCGGGATCGTATCCCCGGTAGACCCAGGCAAATCCACCGGAGCCGACGAGAGATTCGATACGGAACCGGCCGAGCGATCGACCGACGTAGCGCTCAGGCAACCGGGCTAGCCTTTACATTGAGGTAGGCGACGGCTAAGATACTATGCTTCAATGGATTCGGCGTACCTGCCGGCTGGTGCTCGGAGAATATATAACATGGCGTTTGAAAAAGCAGCGACGGTCGATCGGTACAAGGTACACGAGACCGATACAGGATCCACCAAGGTACAGGTAGCGCTCCTCACGGCGCGCATCAACTACCTGACCAGCCATTTCAGGTCGCATGCGAAGGACTTTCACGGTCGTCGCGGACTCCTCAAGATGGTTGGGCGGCGGCGACGCCTGTTGGACTACCTGAAGCGAACGGATGTAAGCGGATACCGACAGCTCATCGACGAGCTGGGGCTGCGGCACTAATCTCGCAGCCAATGTACGGTTCGCGCGGGAGCCTTCGACTACCGGCTCCCGCGCGTTTTTCTTCCAGAGAGAGTGTACGAGATCATGCAAAAGTTGGAGCGGACGATCGCCGGCCGCACCCTGACGATCGAATCGGGGCGGATGGCGAAGCAGGCGGCAGGAGCGGCAGTGGTGAAGTACGGCGATACGATGGTGATCGCGGCGGTTACAGTGAGCGACAAGGTGAGTACGCTGCCCTTTTTCCCTCTGACCGTCGAGTACAAGGAGCGAACCTACGCGGCCGGCAAGATTCCCGGCGGATTCATCAAGCGCGAGGGACGGCCACAGGATGAGGAAATCCTCTCCGCCCGCATCATCGACCGGTCGATTCGACCGCTCTTTCCCGAAGGCTTCCAGAACGAAGTGCAGGTCTTCGTCTACGTGGTGTCCGCGGACCAGGAAAACGATGCCGACGTGCCGGCGCTGCTCGCTGTCTCGTGCGCGCTGAATCAGTCCAAAATTCCATTCCTCAGGCCGATCGCCGGTGTCAGGCTCGGCCGGCTTCAGGACAAGTGGGTAATCAATCCCACCTTCCCGCAGCTTGCCTATAGCGACATCGATTTCATCGTCACCGGCTCCCAGGACTCGATCATCATGGTCGAAGGCCGCGCGCTCGAAGCGCTCGAAGCCGATGTGGTGCAGGGACTCGGCGTAGCGCATCGCGGGATCAAGGAACTGATCGCGATGCAGGAGGAGCTCCTCCAGCAGACGCGCCAGCCCAAGATGCAGTGGGTCAAGGCCGAGCATGCCGAAAACCTCGTCGCCCGCGTAAAGGACCTCGCCGAAGGAAAAATCGGCGAGGCGCTCAACCGTCGCGAGAAGCACGAGCGTGTCGACGCGATCGACTTCGTGAAGAAAGAGGTCATCGAGGCGCTCACCGCCGACTTCCCGGACAACGCCAGGGACATCGCCAACCTGGTCGGCGAAGTGGAGTACAACGGCATGCGCTTGCAGGTACTCGATACGAAGGAGCGCGTCGATGGCCGCGGCCCCAAGGACATTCGGGAGATCTCGGTGGACGCCGGATTGCTGCCGCGGGCGCACGGCTCGGCGCTGTTCACGCGCGGACAGACCCAGGCGCTCGTCGTCGCCACGTTAGGTACGGCCAACGATGTTCAGCGGCTCGATTCGATCGATACGGCGGAAGAAGTCACCAAGTCGTTCATGCTGCATTACAACTTCCCGCCGTTCTCGACGGGAGAAGTCCGCCCGATGCGCGGCACCAGCCGCCGCGAGATCGGCCACGGCAACCTGGCCGAGCGCGCGCTGGAAGCGGTGCTGCCTTCGTACGAGGAGTTCCCGTACACCATCCGCATCGTGTCCGACGTGCTGGAGAGCAACGGTTCCTCGTCCATGGCATCGATCTGCGGCGGTTCCCTGGCGCTGTTCGACGCCGGCGTCCCGCTGCGTGCTCCGGTGGCCGGCGTGGCGATGGGACTGATCAAGGAAGGCGATCGTTATGCGATCCTTTCCGACATCCTCGGCACCGAGGATCACCTCGGCGACATGGACTTCAAGGTGGCCGGAACGGCCGAGGGGATCACCTCGATCCAGATGGACATCAAGATCGAGGGACTCGACCTGAGGATCATGGAGGAGGCGCTGGCACAGGCCCGTGAGGGCCGGCTTCACATCCTGGGCGAGATGGAGAAGGCGCTGCCCGCCCCGCGCCCCGAGATGTCACCTTACGCGCCGCGAATTCAGACGCTGCAGATCAGCCCCGAGAAGATCGGCGACCTGATCGGTCCGAAGGGCAAGACCATCCGCGGCATTCAGGACGAGACCGGAGCCGAGATCTCGGTCGACGACAGCGGAATGGTGACGATCGCCGCGGTGGGAGGCGAGGCGATGGAGCGGGCGCGGTCGATGATAAAGGCGCTTACCGTCGAGCCTGAGATCGGCGCGGTATATGAAGGCACGGTGGTGAGCACCACTGCCTTCGGCGCGTTCGTCGAGATCATGCCGGGCACCGAGGGACTGGTGCACATCTCCGAACTCAAGCACGGGCGCACCGAGCGCACCGAGGACGTGGTCAAGAAGGGCGACCGGGTCAAGATCAAGCTCCTCGAGCGCGATGAGCGCGGCCGTCTTCGCCTGTCGATGAAGGCGTTGCTCGAGCCGCCTGAAGGCGGTGCGCCCGCTTCCGAATCCGGGAGCTCGCGCAGCGGCAGCTCCCGCAGCGGCAGCAGCGATGCGCCGCGCGAGGAACGCGCAGCAGTAGCGAGTGGGCGCGGGGAAGGGGATTCGAGCGAGGCCGGCCGGCGGCCGCGTCGTGGTGGTGGGGGCGGAGGCCGCTCCCGGCGGTGACCGACGTGGCGCCGCGGTCCGACACCGGACTTCGCCGCACGCAACTACCTAACGGACTGACCGTACTCTCGGAGCGCGTACCGGGAGTGCGGTCGGTGGCGTTCGGGGCCTGGGTGCGTGCGGCGTCAATGCACGAATCTCCCTCGAAGATGGGCGTTTCGCACCTCCTCGAGCACATGGTGTTCAAAGGTACGGAGCGCCGCAGCGCGCGTGACATTGCTGTTTCGCTCGAGGCGCTGGGCGGCTCGCTCGATGCCTACACGGCGCGCGAGCACACCTCGTACCAGGCACGGGTTCTGGATGAGCACCTCGAGGTTGCGGCGGATGTGGTCGGAGATCTGGTGTTTCGCCCGCTGCTGCGCGATGCCGACCTGCGGCTCGAACGCAAGGTAGTGCTCGAGGAAATCAGCATGGTCGAGGACACGCCTGACGATCTGGTGTTCGAGCTGCATAACGAGGCGATGTGGGGCGTGCACCCGTACGGCTACTCCATACTCGGCACGCGAGAGACGGTCGGCGGGCTGCGGGTGAGCGATCTGCGGGCGCTGCACGAACGAGCTTATCATCCACCACACCTCGTCGTTGCCGCCGCCGGGAACGTGGAGCACGACCGCCTGCTGGAACTTCTGGCCGCAACCGGCTGGGCGGACGTTCCTCCGGGCGACGCCCCCTTGCTCGACGAGCCGCCACAGGCGCCATCGGCGCCGGGCCACCGGCACGTCGGCCGGGACACTGCCCAGACGCACATCGTCTTCGGCGCGCCGACGATGCCGATCGGCGACCCCCGTCGTTATGCGCTGCTGCTCGCCAGCACGGTACTGGGTGGCGGCATGAGCTCGCGGCTCTTCCAGCGCGTGCGCGAGGAGCTGGGGCTCGCCTATGCAGTTTACACCTATCAGTCGTTCCAGCGGCAGAGCGGCATGCACGGCGTGTACGTCGGCACCGGACCGGAGACGGCGGCGGCGGCCACCGAGGCCATTACACAGGAGCTGGCCCGCATCGCCGCCGACGGGATATACACCGAGGAGCTGCAGGCAGGGAAGGGACAGCTGAAAGGGCAGCTCACCCTGTCGATGGAAAGCGTTACGAACCGGATGTATCGCGCCGCTTCGGCCGAACTCTACGATGAGCCGTATCGATCCCTGGACGAGATCCTCGCCCTGATCGAGGCGATCACCGAAGATGACGTGCGGGCGGTCGCGCGCGTTTTTCTCGATCCGGCTGTACAAACGGTGCTCAGCCTGGGGCCCGTGTAGCCGGGCGGCCAAGTGACAGGAAACAGGAATTGGGAACCACGAGATAGGCAACGGCCTGGAACCGATAAGGCCAAAAATTCCGATCCCGGGCCGGCATAGCGGGATATTTCCTCATGTCAGCTACCCGGTTCTATTTCCCCACTCCTGATTCCCTATCCCTGATTCCTGGTTCCTGTTTCCTGTGTCCTATCCAAACCATTCACATCCCTTTCGATGAAGATCGGCGTTCCCAAGGAAATCAAGACCAACGAGAACCGAATCGCGCTCGTCCCGGCCGGCGCCGAAGCGCTCGTCGAGAGCGGTCATGCCGTACACGTGGAGCAGGGAGCCGGCGAGGGCAGTGTGTTTGCCGATGAGCTCTATGTGCAGGCAGGCGCAACGATTCTGCCTGACGCAGATGCGGTATGGGGAGAAGCGGACATGATCATGAAGGTCAAGGAGCCTATCAAGTCCGAGTGGAAGCGCATGCGGAAGGGTCAGACGATCTTCACCTATTTTCATTTTGCCGCGGATGAGGAACTGACCCAGGCGCACATCAAAAGCGGCGCCACCTGTATTGCCTACGAGACGGTCGAGCTTCCGACGCGTGAGCTGCCTCTGTTGACGCCGATGAGCGAGGTCGCCGGGCGCATGGCCGTTCAGCAGGGAGCCAGGTACCTGGAGAAGCTCCACGGTGGGCGCGGTGTACTGTTAGGCGGCGTGCCCGGTGTGGAGCCGGGCAGAGTCGTCATCCTCGGCGGCGGCGTGGTGGGCACCAACGCCGCGAAGATGGCCGCCGGCCTTGGTGCGTCCGTGGTCATAATCGATCTGTCGCTCGAGCGGCTTCGCTACCTGTCGGACGTCATGCCGGCCAACGTCACGCTCCTCCATTCCAACCGCCACTCCATCCTGGATCAGATCTCGACCGCCGACCTCGTCATCGGCGGTGTGCTGATAGCGGGAGCCAAGGCGCCGCGGCTCATTCGGCGCGGGGATCTCGCGCGGATGCAGAACGGCTCGGTGATCGTGGACGTCGCGATCGATCAGGGTGGTTGCGTCGAAACCATCAAGGCAACGACGCACGAAAATCCCGTGTACACGATCGATGGCGTAATACATTATGGGGTGGCGAACATGCCCGGCGGCGTCCCACGCACTTCGACGCTGGCGCTCACCAATGCCACTCTCCCGTACGCGCTCCAGCTCGCTAACAAGGGATGGAAACGTGCGCTTCGTGAGAACGGCGCGCTCATGAAGGGTTTGAACATTGTGGACGGTGTTGTGACGTACGCCGCGGTAGCCGAGGCGTTCGGACTCTCGTCGCAGCCGGCGGAGAAGTTCTTGTCCTAATCTGTAGACAGGGTGAACTACGAGATGCGAATCGCGATTTGCGAGTGCGAGCGGTGTTGCCGTGAGTAGTCGTGTTCTCGCATCTCGCGCCTCGCATCTCACACCCTCTGTCCAACCGCCGCGCTCGGTCTCACTCCCTCTGATCCTCTGTTACCACAAGATCGAGCGCCGGCACGAGTTGGGCGTCACGCGCCTGTCGCCGCGGCGGTTCGCCAGGCAGGTGGAAGGGCTGGCGCTGGATGGTTGGCGGGCGATCGGAGCCGACGAGCTGCTCGCCTGCGCGCGCGGAACACGCGCACCGCTCCCAGATGAGCTGGTCATCACTTTCGATGATGCCTATCGCGGGCTTCGTGACCACGCCTTTCCGGTACTCGAGGCGCTCGGATGGCCGTCGATCTGCTTCGCGATCACCGAGTATGCCGGACGGCTGAATCGCTGGGATGTGGCATACGGCGGGCGGAGGTTTGCGCACCTGAGCTGGCGTGACATGCGACGGTGGGAAGCGCGGGGCGTGACGTTTGGCTCGCACACCGCGCGTCATCCGCGGCTGACATGGCTCGACGACGCGGCGGTGCGCCTTGAGCTGGAGGAGTCGCGCGCCGCACTCGAAGCCGGCTGCGACCGCGCGGCGCCATTGCTCAGCTACCCGTTCGGAGCCGCCGGTCCGCGCGAGGCGCGCGCGGCCGAGGCGGCGGGCTACGAGGGTGGGCTCGTGCTCGCCTCGCGCCGGCGCGGGGATCCGTTCGCTATCCCGCGGCTGCCGGTCTATGCGTGGTCGCCTCTGTCGCCGGGCACCGGCGTGACTGCCCCACTGGAGTGGATCGCGGCGCACGCGGCGAACAGGTGCTCGGTGGGTACGACCCTGCTGCGGCGTCCTTCCAATCAGCGATCGTCAGCCCGGAGCGCAGAGGCGAGCTGAACGGCGGCCGAACGCGCAACTTGCCTCGCTACTTCGACGGAGTATCGGCTGGAGCGTGACCCGTTCGGTCCGGTTCGGATGGCGGTGAGGCTCGGGTCCGCGACTGAGCGCCGGATGGTCTAGCGGAAGTACTTCACGATGACCGGCATCAGCGCGGGCTGTTTCACCATCGCATGGGCGAAGATGCGCCCTAACGTGCGCTTGCGCTCGGGTATGCGACTGACCGTGCGCGCCAGCCCGTCGAAAAAGGCATCCGGCAGCTTGTTCAGCGCCTCCTTCACCCGATAGAACCGCACATGATCGTCGCCGAGCAGCGCCATCCAGTCGTCGTGGTATCGCTGCAGGTGCGCCGCGGATGCATCACCCGTGCGGAGTGCCGAGGCAACTGTGTGGGCGGCGAGCCGGCCCGCCTTCATCGCGTTGACTATGCCGCCACCTGACAGGGGATTGATCATGTGCGCTGCATCGCCACAGAGCAGCACGCCATCGGTCACTGTTCTCCGCACAGTAGTGTGCACGATGACGCCGCCGACCGTATAGCCGGTTCGCGTTCCCCCCGGATAGTACTGCTCCAGATAGGCATCGAGGTAAGCTCGTGCCGGCCGGCGGTCGGCGTGGAGGGCGACGATGCCGAGTCCGACGTTGGCGACGCCGACAGCCTTGGGAAACACCCACGCATAACCGCCGGGAGCGATCCGTTCACCGAAGTGCAGGTAGATGGCGTCGGGGTCGAACTCGATGCCGGCCACCACGTACTGCGCACAGCTCTCCATGTCCCGAGCGGGAACGCGGGTATCGAGGCCCACCCAGCGTCCCACCATCCCCTCGACGCCATCGGCGCCGATCATCACCCGCGCTTCCACCAGCTGCGCACCGCCCGGACCGTCCATCGCTACTCGCCAGGCATGTCCTCCCGGCGGGGCAGTGCAGATCCGCTCGGCTCCGGTCGCTTCGGTTCCGGTGCGGATCACGACGCCCTCCGCACCGGCCTGCGCCGCCAGTACCGACTCGAACCGCGTGCGGTCCAGCACGTAACCCACATCGCCCTCGGCTACGCGAACCTCGCGGCCATCCGGCGCCCGGAAGATCACCCTCGTTATGCGACGGCTGATGAAGTCG
This sequence comes from Gemmatimonadaceae bacterium, assembly GCA_051002815.1. Lineage (GTDB taxonomy): Bacteria > Gemmatimonadota > Gemmatimonadetes > Gemmatimonadales > Gemmatimonadaceae > JALZIF01. Next base: position 3,011 of record JBPCLX010000063.1, on the reverse strand, counting down.
CCCGCCGCTGGGTCCACAAATTCGCCGAGGCCGGCGCCACCCACCCCTTCGCCGCACCGGACGGGCGCGCCAATGGCCCTGTCGCGCTCCACCAGCAGAACGTCCAGCCCGGCGTCGAGCCTCCGCAGCTCGCGCGCGGCTACCAGCCCGGCCGGGCCGCCGCCGACTATGAGAACGTCGACCTTGGCGCGGGTCATTGAGGCGGGAAACGGGAAACGGGAAATGGGAAATGGGGGCTGGAAACCGTTTCCCCTTTCCCATTTCCCATTTCCCGCTCGTTCATTTCCTCCCGACCGACCATGGCCAGCGCCCCCACCGGACACGGCGCAATGCATTTATGACACCCTGTGCACACTGCGTCGTCTATGAGTAGACCGCTACGGCGCAGATGAATCGCACCGGGCGGGCACAGTGGAAGGCACAGTCCGCAAGCGTCACACTGGGCGGAGTCGACGATGGCGACTTCTCGGGAGGGCGCGCGCGGCATCGGGCAAGAGATAGTCGAACGCGCTAGGTTGTGTCAAGACAACATCTTGCTCCCCTATTAGGCACTCACTAGGTTTTTTACCTTGACCAGACCCGCCGTGGTTTCCTCGCCGCGATTTCCGGCCCGTTCCGCATGGAACGGCCTTGTGACTAACTGATGCGCTGGCCCCTCTGGAAGGTCGGGAAATCGTTCTTTCCCGCGAATGCGATTGCCGTGGATCTCGGAACGGCGAACACCCTCATCTACGTCAAAGGTGAGGGGATCGTGCTCAATGAGCCGTCCGTAGTCGCGCTGGAGCGCGGCACCAACAAGATCAAGGGCGTCGGTCTGGACGCGAAGCGGATGCTGGGCCGCACCCCCGACAACGTGATCGCCGTGCGGCCGATGAAGGACGGCGTGATCGCCGACTTCGACGTCACCGAGAAGATGCTCCGGTACTTTCTCGAGACGATCATCGACAAGCACATCTTCAAGGTCAAGCCTCGTGTAATCGTCTGCGTTCCCTCGGGCATCACCGAAGTCGAGAAGCGCGCGGTTCGTGACTCGGCGTTAGGTGCCGGGGCGAAGGAGGTGTTCATGGTCGCCGAGCCAATGGCAGCGGCGATCGGCGTCGGGTTGCCGGTCGAAACGCCGACCGGAAACATGGTGATCGACATCGGGGGAGGAACGACCGAGATAGCCGTCATCGCGTTGTCAGGCATCGTCAGCGACACGTCGATCCGTACCGGCGGCGATGAGCTCGACGTTGCGATCGTGCAGTTCATGCGCAAGAACTACAACCTGCTGATCGGCGAGCCCACCGCGGAGTTGATCAAGATCAACATCGGATCGGCCGCGCCGGTAGGCGAAGAGCGCGAGATGGAAGTCAAGGGACGCGATCTCGTATCGGGCATCCCGAAAACCGTGCGCGTGCACTCCAGCGAGATTCGGGAGGCCATCCAGGAGCCGATTCAACAGATCGTCGATGCAGTGCGGCGCGCGCTCGAGATTACGCCGCCCGAGCTCGCCAGCGACATCGTCGATCGCGGTATCGTAATGACCGGCGGCGGCGCGCTGATTCGCGGGCTCGATCTCCTTCTCAGCCAGGAGACCAGCCTGCCGATCCACGTCGATGAGGATCCCCTCACCTGTGTCGTGCGCGGCACCGGCATCATCCTCGACGACGAGGAGAAGTACTGGTCGGTCCTCACCACCTGACGTCCCGTGGCGCCCAGCGGACGGACATCGTCGCGTCGTGACACGGTACTGCTGGTGGCGTGCATCACGTTAGGTATCGTCACCCGGGCGCTACCCGACACGCTCAAGGAGCCGGTTGCCGGCGCCCTGCGCAGCACGCTGCTCACACCCCTCGTCGCGCTCCAGCGGGATGCCGAGCTCAGCCGTCGCGCATGGCTCGATCGCAACGAGACGATCCGCGCCTCCGACAGCGTCGCTCTTCAGGCGAGCGCTCTCGCGCCGGTACGCCGGGAAAACGAGCAGTTGCGGCGCTTGCTTGGTCTAGGCGCGCGCCTCAAGTGGGGGTTCGTTCCAGCAGAGGTGTTGCGCGGACGGGGAATTTCAGAGGACTACACAATGATCCTCGCCGCTGGCTCCCGCGCCGGCGTTCAGACATTCAGTCCTGTCGTGTCCCCCGATGGTCTGCTCGGGATGGTCAAGACAGTCGACCCGACTCTCAGCATAGCGATTCTCTGGTCCCACCCGGATTTTCGGGTCAGCGCCATGACCGCGGACGAAAGCGCTTTCGGCATCGTTGCAGCACATCTGGAAGGCGAGGAGGGTAGAAATCTGCTCGAGCTGCGCGGTGTACCTACCCGCAACACATTGGCACCGGGGACCGTGCTCTGGAGCTCGGGGGTCGGCGGCAATTTTCCCCGTGGCATACCAATCGGCACCGTGCTCGGCGAGGCGAAAGATCCCGCCGAGGTGTGGGCGCGCACGTACATCGTGGAGCCGGCCGTGAACCCGGCCGAAGTCGACGCAGTTATGGTCCTCAATCCGGAGCGCCGGGACTCCTCCCTCGCCAACGTCTGGGACACGCCCAGTGAGGTGGCCGGAGGGGTCAGGCGTGTGGTTGCGGCCGGCGACTCGCTTGCCAGGCGTCGAGCGGCCGATTCCGCGGCAGCGGCGCGCCGCGCTGAGGATGTCCGTCCACCCGTTACCGTTCCCGCCGACCGCGACACGTCCAGCAGGGCTCGGAGCGAAACCGCGACACCTCCACGTCCGCGTCCTGTCCCTCCAGCAACTCGCGACACCGCGCTCCCACGAATCGATTCGGTGCCGCCGCCCCGCGATACGGTGATCCCCGCGCGCGATTCCGTTCGTCCGCCGCCCCCCGATACGGTCGGCCCCCCACCGGGCACATCGCTGCCCGACTCCAGCACCAGTAAGCCGTATTCGGTGCAGTTGCCGCTCCGCCGATGAAGGGATGGAGCGCGCTCCGGACGGCGCTCGCGTTCGTCATCCTGGTGGTTCTTCACTACACGCTGCGGCCGATGCTGGCGTGGCGCGCGGAGCCGGATTTTCT
>JBPCLX010000062.1:0-2918 GCA_051002815.1 Gemmatimonadaceae bacterium | reverse complement strand
CTGCGCCGTGAGGCGGCCGGGAAGCAGCATCGCCAGCGCGGCAACGAGTGTCGTCAGGCGCATCATAGCGTCTCCGGACGGAAGCTGAAGATCGCGTCCACCGACTGTGCGACGTCGATCAGCGTTCGGTCCCCGTCGGCAAACAGCGTGGCGAGCCGCGTAACCGCCCCGTCATCATCGTACGCGCCTTCGTATACGGCTCCGTTCACCTTGCAGAAGGCCGCGAGCTTGCGCGCATTGGCCTCAGTGCGCTGGGTGAACAGCACCGGCGACTCATGTTCCTTCTGCCAGTAATTGAGCTGGCGCAAGCGCAGCGCTCCGGATCGTGAGAAGCCCAGCGAGACGTGGCTGGGAGTCATCAAATCCCGCAAGTAGCGGTAGGTGAAGAAGTGTGCGTGGTTGTTCGGCGTCCAGTACGGATCACTGGTCCGGGCGGTGAAAGCGACCGTCGGAAGCGCGTTGAGCACCCACGGTGCCGGCTCCGCGCCCACTCGTTCGCGAACGCTTTCAAGAAAGGCGAGATGCCGCTCGATGTTGGGGAGCATGCCGGATCCCGTAGCGTCAGGCAGCCCGAGGAACCGTTGCGGCGCATCCTCCGTGATCTGCCTGAATTCCGGCGGAGTCAGCTGCTTTTCGAAGTAGCGCCAATAGTGCGCATCGGTGATGTTGAGGCGCACGAGCCACGAGTCGGTGCCGAAAAGCAGTCGGCCGGAAACGGTGGGGTCGGCAAGGAGCGCCTTGAGGGTGGCGAAGTAGTCCGCTTCGAGCGTGCCTCCGCCCATCATGTCTACGTGATAGGACAGGTCGGCGCAGACGTTAGGAAACGATCGCACCATGTCGATCACCAGGTCGGCCCAACTATCCGCTACCGGCGTGCCGCCACCAACCAGTCCCCGCCATCCTCCGCAATGGCCGAAGCAGAGACGCAGCTCGGGATAGTCGTCGAGCACGGGCTCCCACGTGGATGGATCGCTGTTCGCGATCGATCCGGCGTCACGGTAGAAGCCACCATCCGTGCAGTGCACCAGCACCGGCAGATCCATAGTCATGCAGTAGTCAAAGACCTTTCGCATCTCCGGCGTGTTCACCGAATAGCCAAGCGACGGATAGAGCTTTACGCCCACGAAACCCATCTCCTCCACTGCTCTGTGGAGGATCTCCAGATGCGCGCGGCGCCGGGTGTTTATCGCGACGAATGGGAAGATCCGACCCGGACGCTGAACCGCCGCCTCGGCGGTACCACGCAGCTGCCGCTCGAAGTTGCGACGGTCCCGATCCGGCTCGGACTCCGAGGAGATGTCCATCATCAACGCAATGAGCCCATCATCGGGACGCAGGTGCTCGAGCAGGCGGTCGGCCACACTGACGATATCGGGCTGCATTGCCAGGCGGAGCGTCTCGAACACATCGAAGATCCCGCCCCCCACTCCATCCCGTGCGTCGAGATGGGTGGAGAGCTTGTCGAGCGTGCTGCGAAGCGCGCTTACGCCCAGATCCCGGACCCCGCCACCCAGCACGGCTATCTCCACCGGCAGCGCGACGGTCGTGTTGGCGACGAAAGCCTGAAACGAGGGGTCCGCCGCGATCTCGTCGAGAAATCTCTCCAGCAACTCCTCCTCGACCAGATACTCCGGGTGATCCAGCTGCTGGTCCAGAATGCGGGTAACGGCGCCCACGACGTAATCCGGCACCCCTCGATCGCCGATGCGACGAGCGATGATCTCGATCGCCTCGCGTGTGAGAACCGTCTGCAGATTGAAGATGTGAGCGTGTGCGTTGATGCGCATGGGACCGTGCCGGCTGGAGTTCGTGAAGCTGCGCTCGTTAGAGTGCCGACGACGAGGTCAGTCCGCAAGGAGGCGCGCAAACCACGAATCCGGAACGCCCCGCGCGTCCCGCATCGCGCGTCCCGCATCGCTCGTCCCGCGCTCAGCCCTCACCAATGCGTCCATTCTCGCGCATATTGTGGCCGGTCGCGAGGTGGAAGTCATGTGGCGCGAAAGTCAGGAGGCCGTGCCGGTGCCTAGCAAACCCAGAACGTCGCCCCCATTCCGTGAGCTGGTGAAGCTGGAGCTCGAGCCGGCTCGAAAATCCACCGATGCGCAGCGAAAGAGCGTTCCTGATCCGGTGCCGCGGGCGGAAGGCGCCGGGCTCACCTGGAACGAGCATCCCGACGAGGACATCGTAGGGCTCTCGCTCTCCGGCGGAGGAATCCGAAGCGCCACGTTCAACCTTGGACTGCTGCAGGGATTGAGCGAGCTCAAGCTCCTCGACACGCTGGACTACGTCTCGACCGCCTCCGGTGGTGGCTACATCGGCGGCTTCTGGTCGGCGTGGCGAGCGCGGCCGCGAACGACGAAGACTGCTCCATCGGACCCGTTCACCCTCGAACCATTGGCCGACCGACCCGAGCCTACCGAGGTCCGGCACCTTCGGGAGTTCAGCAATTTTCTCAATCCCCGGCTCGGACTGCTCTCCTATGACACGGGTCGGCTGGCGGCTACGGTGTTCAGTTCGACAATCCCCGCGCTCGCTGCCGCCATCGCGTTGATCGTGCTTGTGTTCGGTGCCTGGCAACTGGCTGCATATGGCATCCTGGGTCGTCCAGCGGTCGCGGAAAGCGGCGAGTGGCAGTCGCTGCTGGTGTTGACGACACTGACTGCGGCGCTACTCGCGATGGAGGAACTGGTCTGGATCCGGCGCGGTGAACGGTGGACATGGTGGTTCGCCGCGGCCTGGGGACTCGGCGTCGCCGTTCTCGCCGCGTTCTGGTGGTTCAACTTTCTGCATATCCACGCTCATCTCCGCGGCTCACTGGTGGAAGGGAGTGAGTCGACCAACAGTTGGCTATTGCTCCTGCTTCCGGCAGGAGCCTGGATGTCCAGTGCCCTCGTGCTCGTCGTGGTCCGGCTGCTTGT
>JBPCLX010000061.1:0-4590 GCA_051002815.1 Gemmatimonadaceae bacterium | reverse complement strand
CGTTGAAATGGGCGCCAATCTCTCAGCGCATCGCGAGCAAACGGTCGGACAGGCGGAGGGCAAGCGCGACGATCGTCAGGACCGGATTCGCAAAACCGGACGTGGGAAAAACGGACGCGCCGGCGATATGCAGGTTGTCCAGCTCGTGCAGTCTGGAGTGGGCATCCACTACACCGTAAGCCGGATCGGCGTGCATTCGAGTCGTTCCCGAATGATGGTGTGCGTTCGGATCGAGCAAGCCCGAGCCTGCCTCGATGCGTCCGAGTCCGGAACGCTCGAGTGCAGCTGTGAACAGGCTTCGCACGCGCGCACGCGAGGCCTCGTCGCGTGGCCGCCACCGCCAGTGCAGCTCCGCACGCGGAACATCGAGCGAATCCCGGTGGGAACTCAGCGTTAGGCGATTCTCCGGGTCCGGAGCCTGCTCCAGATTGAGCAGCACGGAAAATCCGCTCAACACCGCCTGCGGCGCCGGATGACGCGACCATCCATGCCCGCCACGAAACAGCCACCGCTCCGCCAACGGGCGGCGTGCCAGCGGTCCCAGCGCCGCGCGCGCGCCACGCACAGCAGGCCGGATGAGCGGAAGCAGAGTCGCCGACGCGTTGAGCACGCCAGCCTCGGCCAAAGTGTGCTGTGTGAGGGCCAGACGGCCCGCCACCGGCACCTCTCCGGGGCCGTCGTGAATATCATAGAATCGGAGCCGCGGGAAATCCTGGCGCGACGCAGGGCGCAGCACGATGGACCGGTCACGCGGGTGCTCCATGAAGCACCGGCCCACCCATCCGGTGCGGTTGCCCAGCCCCGAAGGAGATGTGCCTGAGCACAGCAGTAGCCGTGCATTCTCGATCGCGCCCGCGGCTAGAACGAACTGGGCAGCGACGACGAACCATCGCCCGCCGCCCGGCGACGCTACGCGGGCCCTCGAAACACGGCGCCCGGCCGAGTCGGTTTCCACACGAAGAACTGTCGCCTGCGTGAGTAAACGGACGTTGCTGGCATCCCGTAGGGTGCGTAACATTGGCTCGACAAGAGAATCGCGTGTACCGAACTGGTAGACGCGGGACTCGAGCTCAGGTTCAACCGTCGTCAGGGGCAGTCGTCCCTCTTTCTGCCAAGCCGCGGCATGATACGCCAACTCTCCGAGTCCACAAATCGCTTGCGCCCGCCGGTAGAACGGCTCGAGATCATCGAAGGTGATCGGCCATCCGGAGAGCGGATGCGCTGCGCGCTGCGTGAAGTCCATTTGGTCGAGCGGCGTGAATTTGGCGCCCACGCCCCCAGGCATTCGGGTGTTCCATATCGCGGCGGTTCCGCCGAGCTGACGATGCCTTGTTTCGCGCATTCCGGCGTACGGGTCGCCGCTCGTATCGCCGTCGTTGAGCGCCTGGACCTCGGCGTTAGGTCCCGACCCTCCGCTCTCGAGCACGATCACATCGAAACCAGCCGCGGCCAGCGCCGATGCGACGACGAGCCCCGCCGGGCCGGCGCCAATGATGCACACGTCGGTTTCGAGAGTACCCTTGGCGCCGATTGCGCCCGCGTCGAGCTCCATCCCCCTCCCTACCGCTTCACTGTTTCGGACGGCGCGCGTCGCTCGCGCCGGATTGTAAGGCGGTGACACCCACGGAACCGCCCGAGATCACAGTCATCATCCCTACACGAGGCGCTCGCGACCGGCGGGAATCACTACGGCACGCAGTTCAGAGCGTGTTATGCCAGCAGGACGTGATAGTGCGCGCGATCGTCGTCTTGAACGGCGCGCCCGACGAACCCGGCTTCGCCGCAGACCTGGCCGACGATGACCGCGTGCTCCTGATCGCCAGGCGCGAAGCCGGAATCCCCACAGCGCTCCACGAAGGACTGCAACACGTGGAGACCCCGTACTTTGCTTCGCTCGACGATGACGACCTCCTGCTGCCTGGAGCACTCAAGTTGCGACACACGGCGCTGGAGCGCCATCCCGACCGTATGGTGGCGGTGACGAACGGATACCGGCGCGACGCCAGCGGAGACGTGCTGCACGTAGCGGAGGGCAGCGACATACAGAGCGATCCCTTGCGCGCGCTGTTGAATCGCAACTGGATGCTTCCCGGCTCGTGGCTCTGCCGCACGACGGCCGAAACCGCCGCCCTGTTCACGGACATGCCAAAGTATCTCGAGTGCACCTATCTTGGCGTTCGATTTTCCGTGCTTGGTATGGTCTGGGTCCAGACTCCAACCGTGGTCTACACGACGGGCACTCCATTCTCGGCGTCCAAGTCGAGGGAATACATAAATGAACAGGCGGAGGCGCTACGCCAGATTAGCGGGCTCGATCTGCCCGCATTCGCCCGTCGCGAGTTTCGCAGCCGAATCGCGGCGGCATTGCACCGGTCGGCGAACGTCGCCTTACGCACCGGTTCCGTTCGAGAGGCCTGGCGATGGCACTTCGCCACCTTGCGCGAGCCCGGGGGGTGGCGGTACCTGCCGTTCATTCGCCACCTGATCAGCGCAACGATCGGCAAGCGCGCGTGAGCGTCACCACTCCGGCCCGACTCGTCATGCTCGGCATCGACGCCGCGAATCCCGACCTTCTCGAAGAGTGGGCCAGCGACGGCACGTTGCCGAACCTTGGCGCGCTGATCGCACGCGGCACCGCTGGGCGCATGACGGGAATGACCGGATTCTTCGTCGGATCGACGTGGCCTTCGCTCTACACGGGCACGACCCCGGCGAATCACGGCGTCCACTATCTGCTGCAGCTGGTGCCCGGCAGCTATCGCCTGCACTGGGTTGCCGAAGCGGAGTTCGTCCGCCGGCCGGCATTCTGGACCACGCTGAGCCGCGCCGGCCAACGTGTCGCCGTGCTGGACGTTCCACTCACACGGCTCGAGGGGGAGTTGACCGGCGTGCAAGTCGTCGAGTGGGGCGGCCATGATTCGCTCTACGGTTTCCAGGCAGCGCCTGACGAACTCGCCCAGGAGTTGCGCGAACGGCATGGCACCCATCCACTAGGCGGCTCGTGCGACCGGTCGAATCGCTCGCCACAGGAGTACGCGGATTTCGTCGCCACGCTGGAAGAGGGTATACGGCGCAAGTCAATCTGGACGCGGACGCTGCTCGAGCGGGCAGGTTGGGACCTGTTCATCCAGGTATTCACCGAGTCGCATTGCGTTGGGCACCAGTGCTGGCATCTGCATGACGAGAAGCATCCCGCCCACGATCCCGAATTCGTGAAAGCGCACGGCGATCCACTCCGGCGCGTCTATCGTTCGATCGATGCGGCCCTCGGCGAGGTACTTGCCAAGGCGGGAGATGCCCCGGTGGTGGTATTCACCGCGCACGGGATGGCCCACCGCTACGGCGCGCAGTTTCTGCTTCGCGATGTCCTCGTCAGGCTGGGGGTTACCGTTCTGCCGGACTCGCGCGAGGGACCGGCGGACGGCCCTGGAAGCTTCTACATGCTGGCGCGTGCGGTGTGGAACGGACTACCGGCCGCGCTGCGCCGGCCAGTGCGCGAGTTCCGTAATGCGGTCCGCCCCGTGAAGAAGCAAAAGGCAGTCACGCCCGGGCTGCGCGTCGATGTGGGCCGAAGCCGGTGCTTCCCGGTCGGCAACGGACTCGCGGTGGGAGGCATCCGCCTCAACCTCGCCGGCCGGGAGCCGCAGGGGGTTCTTGCGCATGGTGACGAGGCCGATGCGTTCTGTTCGAGCATTACGCGCGACCTGCTGGCCCTCGTCGACGATGCCAGTGGGCAGCCACTCGTTTCGCGCGTGATCCGCACCGGCGATCTCTACGCCGGAGAGAATCTCGCTGCACTCCCCGACCTGCTGGTAGAGTGGAACGACGCGCGGCCGCTGGAAAGCTCGGCGCTAGGAGATGCTTCTCGCAGCCGAACGCGTGCAAGGGTCCCCGGGCTCGGTACTGTAGAAGGTGTGAACGACTATGCGCGCTCGGGAGAGCATCGCCCCGACGGTTGGTTCGTGGCGGCGGGCCCGGGAATCGCCCATGGGCGGCTCTCCAGCGAGGCATCGATACTCGACCTCGCACCCACTGCCGCGGCAATGCTCGGTGTGAGCATGAGCGGGGTGGATGGAAGAGTCCTCGGCGAGCTGCTGGGCCGTGGCTGAAACACGAGCGGCGAAGCCGCGGCGACTGGAGTTGCCTTACGAACCACTGGCGTTCGCCCCACCATTCGGGCCGGCACGCGCTTCCGCCACCGTTCGGTTTCCTTCGGCCCTGCTTTCCTGATCGTTAGGCGGCGCTTCCTGTGCCGCGGCGGCATCGGGCTCGTAGCTCAACTCCACGAATACGGGAAAGTGATCGGAGCCGACGTGAGGCAGAAGTCGCATCTCCACCAGCCGGAAATCGTCTGAATGGAAGACATGGTCGAGCGGGTAGCGCAGGAACGGATAACTCGCGTGGAAGGTGCCGAAAAATCCGCGCCCCTTACGGGGATCCACCAGACGGCTGATCTTCTGGAACAGCCGCGTAGTGCGCGACCAGGCTACATCGTTCAGATCGCCACATACCAATACCGGCGTAGCGGCGCGCCGCACGCGCTTCGCGACAACGGCCAGCTCCGCATCGCGCTCCTCCGAGCTGCCGCTC
>JBPCLX010000060.1:0-4240 GCA_051002815.1 Gemmatimonadaceae bacterium | reverse complement strand
TTGCTTGGGCTGGCGTGCGCGAGCGGAGCCGCCACTACGAGCGACACAATCGTCGCGATGGGGGGGACGTCCGCGTTCGCGTGCGATTCCGCCAATGGAGGTATCACACTGGCCCGCGGCTTTTGCGCCATGGTGGCGCACGCCGGGGTAGGCCGAGCCAGGCACATGGCAGTGGCGGAGAACGGTGATGTATTCGTTGCATTGAACAACACTCGCGAGTCCCGCGGAGGGGTAGTAGTGCTTCGCGACGCGGATCGCGATGGCAGGCTCGAGGAGGTGGGGCGTTTCGGGGATAACGGTGGGACCGGAATCGCGCGTCGCGGCGAGCATCTATGGTTCGCAACTAACGACGCGGTTCTTCGGTACCGGATTCCGGCGGGCGCCACTCAACCGCAGGGCACCGCGGATACCATTGTGAGCGGGCTGCCCTCCGATCGCAGCCACGCGGCCAAGTCGATAGCGGTCACGGCGGACGGTTCACTGTTCGTGAACATCGGCTCGCCAAGCAATGCGTGTCAGGAGCGCGACCGGGAGCCGGGCGTCAAGGGCCAGGACCCCTGTCCCGAGCTCGGTACTCGCGCCGGCATCTGGCGGTTCAATGCAAACGAAGTGGGGCAGCGCCAGGCGGACGGCGAGCGGTATGCCACCGGACTACGGAATGTCGTGGCGCTCGCCCTGGGTCCTGACGGGGAGTTGTATGGGGCTCAGCACGGGCGCGATCAGCTGCACGCGAACTGGCCCAGCCTGTTCACCGAGCAGCAGAGCGCGGAGCTGCCGTCGGAGGAGCTCGTGCACATAACGCGCGGCGATGATTTCGGCTGGCCGTACTGCTACCACAATGACGAACTGGGAAGAAAGGTGCTCGCACCCGAATACGGGGGCAATGGATCGACGGCTGGCCGGTGCTCGAGCGCGAAGATGCCGCTGGCGGCGTTTCCCGGCCACTGGGCGCCTAACGGCCTGTCGTTCTACGCCGGCGGTCAGTTCCCCAGCCGGTATCACAATGGCGCGTTCATCGCGTTCCACGGTTCCTGGAACCGTTCGCCGCTGCCTCAGGCGGGATACAAGGTCATGTTCGTGCCGTTCGAGAACGGCCGTGTGACCGGCGAGCCAGAGGTTTTCGCCGACTCGTTTGCCGGCGTGGCCACGGTACAGCGCTCCGCAGACGCGCAATTCCGCCCGATGGACCTGCACCAGACTCCCGATGGCGGCATGTACATCATCGACAGCGTGAAAGGCAGGATCTGGAAGGTGATGTGGGATGGGGTGGACGAAACCGGATAACCCCCGCGGCACGCCACCCCGGATCAGCAGCGCTGCGCGTTTTCTTCCGGTGCCCCGGTTTCGCGCGGAGTCGGGCGCCTGACGACTCGATCGGCCACCCCATCGGCGGCTACGAGCCTCGGGTGCCGCACGTCCGACTCTCCCTCGGCCTGAGAGGCATGGCGGAACGCGCACAGACTCACGTTGGCACTGCGCGACGCCAGGCGCTTCAGGATCTCTATCGCCGTGCCTCGATCGCCCACGTCGTCGGGGATCTGCATGTGTGCGAACTTGCCCAGTGCCTCGGCAAACAGGAACTGCTCGCGCGCGAGCTGCGCCTCAGACCAGCCGAGACGGTGGCGCTGGCGGCCGTGCAATTCCGCAATCACGCGCTGGATCACCGAGCTGTCGAATTGATTGGGACTCTCGAGACCCCCGGCATCCTGGATCGCGGCAAGTGTCTGGAACAGGTCCGGAAGAAAGCTGGCCATGTGATCTTCCAGCTCCACCTCGCTCAGCGACCGCACCGCCTCCGCCAGCATTGAGTCGGCGCGGAGGCGCGCGAGATAGGACTCGAGAAACTCATCCACGTGCAACCGCAAGCGCCGGGTGATTTCCGCCAGCTCTCGTGACCTGTAATCGGCGACTTCCCTTTGCGCCGCGGGCTCGATTCGAGGGGCGGCGAGCTCCACATCCAGGCCGCGAGGCACCGGAAGCCACAGCACGAACGTGGATCCCGCGTTAGGTGCGCTGCGGAGAGTGAGATCACCACCCATAAGCCGGGCGAGCCGCCTGCTGATAGTCAGGCCTAATCCGATTCCGCCCGCCGTTCGCCGGTATCGCCTGCCCATCGCGGACTCCGCCTGGTAAAACGGCTCGAACACGGCCGATTCGTGTTCCTGGGCGATGCCCACTCCGGTGTCACTCACCTCGATGAACGCAAAGGGCCCATCGCCCGTGACGCGCGCGTCCTCGGTCGCGGTGTCCGCCATGTCACACCTTACGGTAACGGTGCCGCCGACCGGTGTGAACTTGAGAGCGTTGGAGATCAGGTTGAGCAGAATCTGGCGAACCCGATGATCGTCGCCGATGCATGGCACCCCTTCGTTGCTCCCCCGGGCATCAACCAGCCGTATTCCGTTAGCTTGTGCCTGAGGCAGGGCGAGTGCCAACGCCTCCTCGATTGAGTCACCCAGCATCAGCTGTTCGCTGGCGACGGTGAGCTGTCCGGCTTCGACCTTCGCCTGGTCGAGCACGTCGTCGACCAGTCCCGCCAGGTGGCGGCCGCTCGCATTGAGCCGCTGCAGAAATTCGCGCTGAGTGTCGGTCACCGGCCCTGCGAGTCCCATGTCGAGCAATTGCACGTAGCCGGTGAGTGCGTTGAGCGGCGTGCGGAACTCGTGGCTCATTGTAGCGAGGAACTCGCTCTTCGCACGGTCAGCCTCCACGGCATGCCTTCGTGCCTCATCGGCCAGAGCTCGGGCTTCTTCCGCCGCGTCGCGACTCATGGCTCCCTCGCAGATCGCTCCGGCAAATGCCGCAAGACTCGACATCATTCGGGCGTCCTCCGAGTCGAAACGCTTTCGGTCGTCGTGAGATGCAACCCAGAGCGTGCCAGCCGGGGAACCGCCAGCATGAAACGGGACCAGGAGAAGCTCCACGAACCGTTCGCCGGTGGATTCGAGGTATGTGTACTTGCGGTCAGGATTGGCAAATAGAACGGCCTGATCCCGATCGACGCACACTGCGGAGGGGCTGGAATTTCGAGGAGTCGTTGCGCCGACGTACTCGGCCAGCCGCCCCGAGAGCGCCGTCCAGCGGAACAGGGTTTCGCCAGTGGACGCGTCGACTTCGAGCAAACTGACGCCGGCGGTGGCGGGACAGCGTTCTTCGCGATCCTTGTCGCCCCGCAAAAAGAGCGAAGCTGCCTGATCGGTCACTACCTGCAGCGCCGTGCTCGTGCTCGCCGTAAGCTGCTGCGCGACCGCCTGAAGCGCCCGGTGTTCTGCTTCCAGATTTGGAACGCGTGCCGGCCGGCGCGCGAGCTCATCAGTAATTAGCTCCGCCTCATTCGAACCCAAGGTGCTCGCAGAACTTTCCGCCGGGCCCTCCGGACTTGCGTCACTGTTACTCGTGGCCATGCGTCACGGCCAATGCATGGCGCGCGCCGCGGGAGTCAGGGCAACGCGACGATTTGCACCCTCACGGCACGATGATCAGAGGCGTGGGCGTTAAGCACGGTAGCAGCCGAACAACCGAGCCGGGGCGAAAGAAGGAGATAATCGATTCGCCGTACGGGCAGCGAGTCGGGGAAGGAAAATCCGTCGCCCGAGCCGCACAGGGGCCATGTGTCGGTGAGGCGATCCGCGGTCAGGAGCGCTATTACGGCGCTCTCCGGTGTGGAGTTGAGGTCGCCCCCCACGATAACGGACGCTCCCCGATCGAGCAGCGGCCTCGCCAATTCGAGCAGCACACCAGCCTCCTGACGGCGGAACTGGTCGTCTCTCGACGCGTCAAGGTGCGTATTGAAAACGTGGAGCGTATCCCGGCCGAGATCGATGGCTGCGTACAGCGCGCCTCGAGGCTCGTAGGAGCCGCCGGCGCGAGTCTGCGGGGGCTCGATTGGAAGTTGAAAGAGCGTATCACGAACGATGGGCCAGCGCGAAAGGAGCGCTATTCCGTATTGGCCGCCTTGGTAGTCGAGTGTATTTCCAAAGGCGGAGTGCATCCCCGTGAGCGCCGCGAGGCGCGCGATCTGATCTTCGCCTCCGGAGCGGGTGGTGAAGCGATCGACCTCCTGAAGCAGAACGATGTCGGCGTCTGCGCTTTTCACCGCATCGGCCACTCTCTGCAGGTTGTGAACACCGCGCGCGTCCTTGCCAGCGTGGATGTTGTAGACCAGCGCGATCACCGGTGCATCGGTTGCCGAGCGGGATGCCGCGACCGGCGCGCAGGCGCAGACGACGGCTGGCAAGAG
>JBPCLX010000059.1:0-7530 GCA_051002815.1 Gemmatimonadaceae bacterium | reverse complement strand
CCCGCGAACAGCTCGAACCGCTCGGCGAGCGCCGGATTTCCGCGCTTGGGCTTTGCCAGGGGCGATAGCTCCGCCGGGTAGTCGACTACGAAAGTGGGAACGTCGAGCTTCGCCTCGACCAACCGCTGAAAGAGCTCATCCAGCAGCTTGGGCCGGCTCAGCGAGTCGATGTGTTCAACCCCTGCACGAGTGGCGGTGTTCCTCAGGTCGGCGTCGCTCAATCGAATTGCGTCCGTACCGACGGCGGCGTTGAGAGAACCCACCCATTCGATGCGTGGAAACGGCGGCTTAAGCTCGGGCACACGCTCCCCTACCGTCGGAATAGACCGAACGGCATCGGCGGCGCGGGCGATGAGCGCTTCGACCGTGGTCATCATGTCGCCGTAGTCCGCGAGCGCCTCATAGAATTCCAGCATCGTGAACTCCGGATTGTGCGTCCGGTCCACGCCTTCGTTGCGGAAGTCATGTCCGATCTCGTACACACGCTCGAAGCCGCCGACAATCAGTCGCTTGAGATACAGTTCGTCGGCCACTCGCAGGTACAACGGCATGTCGAGCGCGTTATGGTGCGTGGTGAATGGACGCGCCAGTGCGCCGCCATACAGCGGCTGAAGCACAGGCGTCTCCACCTCCAGGTAGCCGCGCCCATCCAGAAATGCGCGGATTGCCGAAATCATCCGGGCGCGGGCGATGAAGACGGCCCGCACTTCGGGATGTACGGCGAGATCAGCGTAGCGCTGCCGGTAGCGCTGCTCGGGATCTGAGAAGCCGGAGTGGCGCACGACCACTCCGTCCTGCACCTCTTCCTTTCCGAACGGCAGCGGACGAAGTGACTTGGCGAGCAGCTCGAACGACTCGGCTCGAACTGTCGCCTCGCCGGTCCGCGTTCGAAAGACGGGCCCCTCCACACCGATGACGTCGCCGATGTCGAGCAGTTCCACGGTGTCGAATGCATCGGGACCGAGGTCGTCGCGGCGGAAGTACAGCTGGATGCGGCCGGTCGGATCGCTCAGGTGCGCGAACGCCGTTTTCCCATGGCCTCGCCAGGCAACAAGGCGTCCGGCGACGCGCACGCGTTCACCTTCATCGCGGTCGCCGAGGACGGCGACCGCCTCCGCAGCCGAGTGCGTACGCTCGTATCGATAGGCATAGGGCGCGATACCGCGCTCTTCCAGGCGGGCGAGCTTGTCGCGCCGCGCCTGCAGCACGAAGTTGAGATCCTCGCTCACGCAGCCGCCTTGCCATCCCCGAACTTCTTCAGGTAGCTCTCGATGAACACATCGATGTCGCCGTCCATTACGCCGTGCACATCGGTCACCTTGAGTTCCGTGCGGTGGTCGTTCACCATGGTGTACGGCTGGAATACATAGCTGCGAATCTGGCTGCCGAACGAAACATCGGCCTTTGTCGCATCGAGCGCTGCCTTTGCGGCGTTCTGGCGTTCAACTTCCAGTTGATAGAGCTTGTTCTTCAGCATCTTCATTGCGGTCGCCTTGTTCTTGAACTGCGACCGCTCCGCCTGTGAGGCGACGACCACACCGGTCGGGAGATGCGTCAGTCGTACCGCGGAACTCGTCTTGTTCACGTGCTGGCCGCCGGCTCCGGAAGCGCGATAGACATCGACGCGCAGATCATCGTCGCGGATGTCGATGTTGATCTCCTCGTTGACCACCGGATACACGAATAGAGAGGCAAAGCTCGTGTGGCGCCGCGACTGCGCGTCGAACGGCGATATGCGCACCAGCCGGTGCACGCCGGTTTCGGGCCGAAGAAAGCCGAACGCATACTCGCCCTTGATCTCGAGCACCGCACCCTTGATCCCCGCTTCCTCGCCCTCGCTCAGATCGAGAACGTCGACCGTATATCCACGGCGCTCGGCCCACCGCGTGTACATGCGCATGAGCATTTGCGCCCAATCCTGCGCTTCCGTACCCCCGGCGCCGGCGCTGATCTCGACCTGCGCATCGCGAAAGTCATCCTTGCCGCGGAGCAGCGACCGAACCTCGAAGCTGGCCATGTCCGACTCGATGCGCGCCGCCTCCTGATCCAGCTCACGCTCCATCGACTGGTCGGGATCCGAGGCCAACATCTGCTCCAGCTCCGCGGCGTCGCGTGTCCGCGCGGAAAGGGCGTCGAACGGTTCCACCGAGCCGCGCAGCGCCTTCACTTGATCGATTACACCCCGCGCCCGCTCCTGGTCATCCCAGAAGCCGGCTTGGGACATGCGCGCCTCCAGTTCGATCAGCGTCTCCCGCTTGCCATCCAGGTCAAAGAAACCTCCGCAGCTCCACCAGGCGATCCTGGAGCTCTTCGATGCGCCGACCGCGTTCGGTATCCGTCATGCCCGCTTCCTCCGAGTAGCACACGAGCCGTCGCGCACGATTGTGGCGGACGGCTCGGCGAGTGTCGTCAGAAATATATCGAGCGCAAGGGACGCGCTCCACCCCGCGTCAGGTCAGAATACCTTGCCACCTTGCGCGAGTATCTCATTCAGTGCGTCCTGGAAGTGCGTGGTGCTTTCGGCGAAATCCGTTCCGACCTGTTCACGATACTCCTCGTAGCTCTTCTTGATTTCCTCCTTGAAGAGCAGCGGGAGCGTGTGGTGTGCCAATCCCTCGCGGTGCTTGTCAGGGAAATAGGTGACGATATCCGAGACGAGCGCGCGAGCCAGCCGCCGTGCGCGCGCGTTGGGATCATTGGCGAGGAACGGGTTGATCGGACGCCGGACCTCGCTCGTCGATGCCTGACGAGCCGCAGGCGCGGCCGTAGCTGACCCGGCGGTGGGAGCGCGCCCTGCTGACGGAGCGCGATCGCCCTGCGGCTCGAGCGGACGGGACGAAACGGGTGCCGGCCGCGGAGGCGTACCCAGCGGACGGGGAGGTGCCTGCCGATCCTCCGAGTTAGGCGCCGGCGGCGGTTCCTTGGCTCTCGGCGGAATGGTGCCCACTCCAGCCGGCGGTGTTCGAGCAGCGCTGGTGGGGGCCCTTGGCGACACAGGCATCGCACCGGACCACCCTCCGGTGGCCGGGCCCGCTGCGGGAGTTGCGGACTTCGGCGGCGCGGGAGGCGTAGTAAATGCGCGCGGTACCACAGGGGGAGTTGACGTGGTGGGTCGACCCGTGGCGGCCGGACGCACCGGCGCGGCAGCAGGCGGTGACCTGTCAGGCGCTCTGGCGGCGACGCGATCGTCAGGCACACTAGGCTCTGGGGAAGGCGCCGGAGACGCAAGCGCCGCCGCCGGGGCGCCCGAGCCCTCAGCGCCGCGTTCAGCAGAGCCCTGGCGTGGCACTACTGGCTCCGGATCGACCTCCGAGACACGTGCCGGTGTCACGCGCAGCCGCGCCGCGAAATCGTCGCCGATCGCACCCTGCTTGCCTATCGGGATTACCCCACCACATACCGAACACCGGGCACGAATCCCCGCGTCAGGCACGCGGCTCGGGTCCACTCGGAACACCGAGCCACAATCTCCACACCGCACATTCATGGCTTGTCTACACCTGAGGTGGACTGCGTTTCGAGCAGCGGTTCCTTCTCGGGAACACCGTCCTGGCGGCGATCCACGACGTGCACGGAGCCGGGCCGGGTCTTGGCGTAACTCTTCATCTCGGTCGCAAGCTCGCTGACCTGACCCGGATCGACGAATCGGCGACGCTCGTTCGTCACGACCCCGATCGAGATGGTCATTAACGGTACCCGATGCAACTGCCCCCTGCGATCCTTTCCAAAATAATAGCCCGCCCGGCTGTCATGGGTGGAGTACTGCAGGGGGGTAAGAACATCGAACACCGCTATCACCTCATCGCATACTTCGCGCATGAGCGTGGGCGGTACGATGAAAATGTAGTCGTCGCCACCGATGTGGCCGACAAATCCCGATTCCCCGCAAAAGCCGAGCACCACGTCGTGGAGGATACGCGCCACCATTCGGATCACCCGGTCGCCTTCGGCGAAGCTGTAGCGATCGTTGTATTCCTTGAAGTGGTCGAGGTCGGCGTAGCAGACCGCGAATTGCTCCCCCGCGGCAAGGCGATTCCGGATCTCCCGCTCGATCATCGGAGGCCCGGGGAGCAGCGTCGTCGGCTGTACCTGCCGGTCGCGCTCTGCCCGGCGCCGCATGGCATCGAGTCTGAGCATCATTTCCGGGCCCGGGCACGAGTCGCGAAGCACCTCGTCTGCTCCGGCGCGTAGCGCGGCAGCCACGGCGTCGTCATCGTCAGGCACCAGCACCAGCACTGGGGCGATCGACGAGAACGCGTCCGCCTTGAGCCGAACGCACGCAGTCAGCACGTCCACGCACTTCCGGCCGTCGAGCACGATGCACAATGGCAACGCGCGAAGTGCCGCGCTCATCAGTTCATTCTCTGACGCGGCAACGAAGAGCGGCGCCTCCGACGCGTCCAGCCAGGCGCGGAGCGCAGGCGGAAGTGTTAGGTGGCCACTCGGAAACAACAAAGCCGTGGACAGGGGCACGTTGGGCGGACCTCAGGGCACCCCTCGGGATCGTCCCGAGGGCGGAATGCCTCAAATGCTGATGGCATCACACGTTACGATCGTCCACAATGGACGAGCCGTGCATGGAGGCGCAACGCACCAACGCCGTATGTTGTCACTCCTTTGCATGGGGGTCCCCAACCACCGATCTTCCACGCCCGAACGGCGCCCAGGGCACGCGCCCCTCGATCCTGTATTCACCCGTGGGCCCGGAGGCTCTGCTCAGCCTCAGCATCACGAATGCGTCGATCGCGCTGAGTGCGTGATTGGCAATAAGCACTCCCAGGTACTGCGAGGTTCGGCGGAACGCGCTGTTGCTCCGCTGAATCGTCTGCCGAAAAAGATCCTGCTCCAGCTGCGCGTTCTGCCAGGACCAGCGGAACTCGTCGCGGACTGCGCGTTCCTCGTAGAATTCGACCGCACGCTGGTAGGCATCGGAATCGCGGGCCGGTTCCACGTCCGGGTCCTCCCAGTACGTTCGTCGGGCCAGCCGCCAGGTGAACCCGTTGAAGGTGAGCGTATCGAGCTCCGGCTGGAAGGAACCGTTTACGTCGAGGTCGTAGCCTCCGCTCTCCACGAACTGCTGCATCCGCTCGTAGTACTCAAAGTCGCCCGCCGGAAACTGGTTGGTGAAGAAACTGCGCGCCACCTCGGCCAGCCGCTGGTATTCGTTTCGAAATTCCCGCGCGTCGTCGCGAATGGAGAAGTACTGGAGAAGCAGAAAGCCCTCGGTCGCAAGGTAGGGTACGCCACGGCCCTGCCGCATGACCAGCTGACCACTGCCCGGAATGACCGCAGAGGCGAGTGGGGTCCACCAGACAGCCGAAAGTGGCCTTTCCTCTTGAGTACCAGGCTCGGGCGGCCTGACGCTCTGGAAGAGACCACGATCTCCACGCAAATCTGGCGCGACAGGGGGCGCACCTTCCGGTTCGATTCGCGGAGGCGGAGCAGCGAATGGCGAAGCCGGCTGGTACTGCCCCGGCAACGGATCCGGCCCGCACAACAGAGCACCGAGCACGGCGATCGCCGCGCCGGTGCGCATTAAAAGAGGTACCTCACAGAGAGATATGTCGGAGGATCACCAACGCCGCTGGAAAATGCATCGAACAGCCGCGCCAGGTCCACATTCAGACTGCCCGCCGTGAGGCCGATTCCGATCGACGGACCGTACTGCTCCGAGCCCTCGAATTCCTTGAAGACGTATCCGGCACGGAAGAAGGCGAAGTTGCGGTAGCCAAAGTCAGCGCCGACGCGCGCGCTCGGCGACTCAAAGCTCAGCTCATCTATCAGGTCGGCATTCACACGCACGTCCACATCTGGAGCGTATCGCTCGAGAGGCGTCACGTGGTAGGTGGCACCGAATTGCAGTCGGGTGGGTAGCGGATCCGCCTGCTCGCTGTCCCTGACCTGAAGCTTGGGACCAAGATTGCGGACGGCGACGCCAAGCCAAATCGGTGCCGGAACGGGGACGCTGTACTGCACTCCGGCGTCGAGTGCGCTTCCTGTGGAAGAGAGCGTCGGCACACCGGCGCACTGACCGGTACAGTCCACGCGGAACTGCACCACCTTATACGTGAGTCCTGCGTTCACTCGGCCACCGATCGGGGTCGCATACGTGGCCGCGTAGACGAGGAACCGGGGCAGAATACTGCCGATCTGAAAGCCGCCGGGACCGGTAACCTCCTGCTCACCAATGTCGAGCAAGAAGATCGAACCGGTGAGAACCCCGAGTACATCGGAAGGGAGCACAAAGGAGACGGCGTCACCAGTGCCGATAATCGTCTGGTAGTGGTGGATGGCGATCTCCTTTTTCTCTGCGCGCGCCAGTCCAGCAGGATTCCACCAAACCGACTCGGTGCCACCTTGTTCGGCGGCCACGGCCTGTCCGAGAGATACCGACTTGGCACCGATGGGCAGGAGCAGGAAGGTGGCGCCCTCCGTGGCAAGCTGTGCCGCCACGGCGGACGCCGGCATCAGCCACCCAAGAACGAGGGTGGCGATGATGGACGCTGCCTTAGAAGGGCGTCGCCTCATCGATCAGCATGATCGGAATGTCGTCACGTATCTCGTAGCGAAGCCTGCAGTTGTGACAAAGCAGCGCCGCTTCCTCGCCCCGGTACTCAAGCTCCCCCTTGCACTTGGGACAGACGAGAATCTGGATGAGTTCGGGAGCAAGTGTCATCTCGATAAGCCCTCCGGAAGATCGAAACCAAATCTCTTGAGATCTCGCGGCGACCGTCGCCAATTGGGCAAAACCTTCACCCACAGATCCAGATACACCCTTTCGCCGACAAGGTCTTCAATTTTCTGACGCGCCGCACTTCCGAGATCGCGAATCTGCGCGCCCTTGTGCCCGATCAGGATGCGCTTCTGGCTGTCGCGCTCCACGTAGATCACCGCTCGAATGTACCACGGGATTCGATCCTCTCGAAACTCCTCGATCTCGCAGGCGATGCTGTAAGGGACCTCCTCGTGCAGCTGCTCGAGGGCCGTTTCGCGCACCAGCTCCGTGACGAAGAATCGAGTGGACTGGGTGCCGATGTCGTCCTCGGGATAGAGAAAGGGGCTAGCGGGCAGCTTGTCGGCGACCTCAGCCAGCAGTTCTTCGATCCCCTCTCCGGTGACGGCCGAGATGAAATGGGCATCGGGCCGGGCGGCGCGGAGCTGTTCGCGTCCAGCAGTGGGGAGGGCGTCGACCTTGTTGATCACCTCAATGACCGACGCATTCCGGGGGATGGTGGCCTGCGCGGCCTCGGCGAGGTCGGGTGGCGGCCCCTCGAGCGCATCGGAGATGTAGATGATCACGTCAGCATCGCCCAGAGACTGCACCGCGATGCTGCGCATTGCGTGCTGAAGGGGATATGTGGGGTCCAGGAGTCCGGGCGTGTCGGAGATGATCATCTGAACGTCGCCCGCGGTATGTATGCCGACCACACGTTGCCGGGTCGACTGCGGTTTGGGGCTGATGATGCTGAGCTTCTGCCCGATGATGCGGTTGAGCAGCGTCGACTTGCCGGCGTTAGGTTTGCCGACGAC
>JBPCLX010000058.1:0-3799 GCA_051002815.1 Gemmatimonadaceae bacterium | reverse complement strand
CCCAACGAAACCAGGCGACCCCTCTGGAACCCTCAAGATCCCACCAAAACAGAGCGGCCCGGATCTTTCGATCCGGGCCGCTGATACAGTACAGAAACGCCGTGGACCTTATGGGACGTTTACGCCGCCCGTTGCGTTGTAGACGGGTGCCATGAGCGAGCCGAAGAACTCGAATGACGCTTCGGCAACCGCCAGCAGATTCGCCAGCGCCGCGACCTCTTCCGACGTCAACTCGTTACCACCCGCGCCCAACACCGTCGGATCTGACGGATCGCCGGTCACGGTGGCGAAGATGCGATTGTTTACGTACACCGTCGCATTGACCGTGCTGTCGTCTTCCGCGATCTCGAACCGGACTTTCGCACCCGCACTCATGATGGTCAGCGTGATCTCACCCAGGCTTCCGGACGAGCCGGCGAGCCCATCGAGCGACGCCGTCACCGAGAACTGACGTGAAGGGATCGAGAACGAGAAGTCCATGTCGATGCTCAACTCCTCCTCGACCACCGCGACATTCGCGTCGATCCCGAAATTCAGCCTGGTCAACCCATCGGTGACGAACCCGTCTACTTCGAGATTTACGGAGTTCGTGCCGCCTGACGCCGAAAATGCATAATCCAGGTAGGTCGTGCCGCCGCCTACGACTATCAGGCGGAGGCCGGCGGTGAGCTGGCTTCCAGCGCTCGTGTCGATGAGATCGGCATGACCGACCTCGGTACCGACGATGGGCGTGCTGGTGATCGGATCGACTGCATAGACGATGAAGCGGACCCCGTTCGCCGGCGCTCCAGTGCGGTCGGAAGGCACATAGGTGTTGCTGTCGGAGTCGAACGTAAAAGTGGTCCCAAGCAGCTCAGGTGGCAGCGTTTCCAGCGAGGGTCCGTTGCCGGACGCGGTGCGCAGCGCCAAACCTTCGGCCACTGCGACGGCCATCCGCCGCGATGTCTCGGGACTCGATGGGGCACCACTGCTCAGCATCTGCCGCGCGGTGGAAATCGTCGCGAGCGGGGCGCCTGACAAGTCGAAGTAGGCGCTCATGGTGGTGAAGGCTTCGAGCTCGTTGCCTTGCATGAGCGTCGTCAAAGCCGCGACGTCAGCCTGGGCACGAACCGGGTCGAAGTCGGCCAGGGGGGCGGTGCTGTCCGAGCATCCCGCGGCAGCCAGTACGGCGACCATCATCGGCACGCCAAGAATGCGTGATCGAACCATCATCGGTGGGCCTCTCGAGTGCGGTAAAGGAGCGTATCACGGAATGACGATTGAGCCCAGATCAGGGCACGCTAACCGTCCCGTACCAGCGCTCAATCGATGGCAGGAATGCGCTTCAACTGTTCCTTGATGACCGCTCGCGCACTCTCGAGCTCCGCACCGGCGAGCTCCAGACGCGGAGGGCGAACAGTGGTCGATCCCCGTCCGACTTCCTGCTGCACGAGCTTGATCAGCTGTACGAATTTGGGGAGGGTATCCAGGCGGAGCAGCGGCAGGAACCAATCGTACAATGCCCGCGCGTCCCCGGCCCGCCCGGAGCGCGCCAGATCGAACAGTTGCACCGAATGTCCCGGCAGCGCGTTCACCAGTCCCGCGATCCAGCCGACGGCGCCGACCGGGACAGACTCGAGGATCATGTCATCGAGGCCAGCGAACACGTTCAGCCGGTCACCAAGCCGTGACGTTATGGCGGTGATTCGCCGGACATCCCCGCTGGACTCCTTGACCGCGTGCAGATTGGCGTGCACCGCCAGCTGTTCCATCTGTTCGGCCGTTACATCGGTCCCGTAGGCGATGGGGTTGTTATAGAGCATACTAGACAGGCGTGTAGCGCTGATCACCGCCGAGAAGTGCGCCTCCGTCTCGCGCCAATCGCCGCGATAGACGTAAGGCGGCAATACCATCAGACCGCGGCAACCGGCCTTTTCCGCGGCGCGGGCAAGTCCCACACACTCGGCGGTGCTCAACCCTGCGATCCCCGCGACCAGCGGTACGCGCCCATTCAGCGCGGCGACGCATGTCCCCAGGATCTCCAACTTTTCCTCGTACACGAGAGTAGCCGCCTCGCCGAGCGATCCCAGGGCAACCAGGCCGGTACAGCCGGAGTCGACCATCCAGGCGGCGTGATCTGCGAGAAACGAGTGATCCACCGACAGATCTTTTCGGAAGGGAGTGGTAATCGCGGGAAACACCCCCGCCCAGTCACGCTGCTCCATGCGGTCAGGCTCCGGTATGCTGGGACGATGAAATGAGCTGCGCACCTGGCGACGCCAGGCCGATGGGGCAGTGCGTGCCCTCGTCAGGCGCGGGCAACGGGATCGATGGCGAAAGCCGGAATGCGTGCGGGCGCGTACGGCGTCGGATCGATCGCCGGGATCCGCCCGGCAAGCTGGTCGGCGATGATCTGCGCCGTGCCCAGCGAACTCGTTATGCCCAATCCCTCATGACCACCGGCGATCCAAATGCCGTCGAGGGCCGGCCACGCACCGATCAGCGGAAGGCCGTCCGGCGTTGCGGGCCGGAACCCGGTCCAGATTCGCTGCAGATCCAACCCGGCAAGCGCGGGAATGAAGTGAAGCGCGCGGTCGATCATCTGCCTGACGATCTCACGGTCGAGTGAGGCTTCCCATCCGGCGAGCTGCCGGGAGGAGCCCACCAGCAGCTGGCCGCTCGCCCGTGGCTGCACGTAGAACGCGAGCGCCAGAGTTTCAACGAGTACGATGTGAGCGACAACTGCGCAGCAGAATCGTCCATCGCTACCAGATGACCCATCGCGGACGTGGTGGCTCCACCTCCGGTCGGTCCGCTGTCGAGCACGAGCACGCGCCGGCCTTCGCGCGTTAGCGCTTCAGCGCAAGCCGCTCCCACCATTCCTGCTCCGACGACGATCGCATCGGGTCGGTGGGAACGCGCCTTCACTCTCCGAATCCGCTGCGGAAGGGATCATCATCGGCGAACAAGAGCGTCGCCTCGGTGGTGACGAAGGCTCGCGCCCGAATGCGGGGGAGCAACTCCCCGTCAGGTCCGGCATCGAGCCATCCGCTGAACACTCCACCGGTAATGCTCTCCTGGCGCCAGACCTCCCCGATAGGCAGCCGGCCGCGCGCATGCAGCACCGCCATGGTGGCCGACGTGCCGGTGCCGCATGGCGACCGGTCGTAGTCCCCGCTGGAACAGAGGACGAAGTTGCGTGCGTCGGCATCCGAACGTGTCGGCGAACCTGAAAACTCGATGTGATCGATGGGTTCTCCGTCGGTGCCGCCGATCCCCTGCGCGGCGAGCGCGCCCTCGATTGCCAGTGCCTCACGAGTGAGCTCGTTCGCCGCAGCAAGCTCCAGCGGCGCGCGATGCGAATGCGCGAGAAAAAACCAGTTGCCGCCGTACGCTATGTCGCCACGTACGGCTCCTATCCCTGGCACCGCTATTTCCACATCGAGAGCGTGACATCGCGCGGGCACGTTTTCGATTGTTATTTCACCCGAGTCGTCGAGCTGCACGCTCACGGTGCCGGCGGGCGTATCGAATTGCCAACGACCCTCACCCAGGCGGCCCAGGTGAGCCATCGTTTGCACGACACCGATCAGGCCGTGACCGCACATGCCGAGATAGGTGCGACTGTTGAAGAAGATGATACCCGCGGTAGAGGTGGCACGTACCGGAGGCGTGAGGAGAGCACCGACCAAGGCCGCGTGGCCGCGAGGCTCGCAAACGACGGCGCGCCGCAGATGGTCAGCGTGCTCCTGCAGTGCCTGACGACGGAGGACCATTGTGTCGCCGGCCGGCTGCGGCCAACCGTCGATGATCACCCGAG
>JBPCLX010000057.1:0-4475 GCA_051002815.1 Gemmatimonadaceae bacterium | reverse complement strand
GACACCGGGCGCTACCTCTCGGTGAACGATTCGTACGAGCAGCACTGGGATGAGCCGACCAAGGCACTGATGCGGCGCTATCGCGGTCTGGACGGCGACCGCAAGCCGCTAAACGTGCGTTATGTCGGGTCGCTGGTCGCCGATTTCCATCGAAACCTGTTAGGCGGTGGCGTGTTCTGCTATCCGGCCAACGCCAAGGCGCCCAAGGGCAAGCTGCGGCTGCTCTACGAGGCGTGCCCGCTGGCGTTCATCGCCAAGGAAGCAGGCGGCGCGGCGATCGATGGCACCCAGGATATTCTCAACATCCAGCCGACCGAGCTGCACCAGCGCACGCCCCTGTTCATGGGGAGCAAAGCCGAGGTGGACCAGGCCACCGCCATGCTAGGCGGGGCGCTGACCAGCGTCGGCGCGTGAGCGAGCGGGCTCCCGAGCCTCGACAAAGTCCCTCCGGGATCCCGATAGAAGCTGTCTACCGCCCCGGCGACGGGGCGGTAGACGTTGAGGGGGACATCGGCGAGCCGGGCGCCTATCCATTCACCCGCGGCGTGCAGCCCGCCGGCTACCGCACCCGGCTCTGGACCATGCGCCAGTACGCCGGCTTCGGTACCGCCGCCGAGACCAATGCCCGGTTCCGCCACCTGCTCGAGGCGGGGCAGACGGGACTGAGCGTGGCGTTCGATCTACCGACGCAGATGGGGATCGACTCCGACTCGGGTCGCGCGTTAGGTGAGGTTGGCCGGGTGGGCGTGGCCATCGACACCGTCGACGACATGCACACGCTCCTGGCCGAGATCCCGCTCGACCAGGTCTCGACCTCGATGACGATCAACGCCACGGCGAGCACGCTGCTCGCCATGTACATGGTGGTGGCCGAGGAGCGCGGGATAGGGCGCGAGGCGCTCAACGGGACGATCCAGAACGACATACTCAAGGAGTACATCGCCCGCGGCACGTACATCTATCCGCCTGAGCCGAGCCTGGCGCTGATCGCCGAGGTGTTCCGATTCTGTGCGGCGGAGGTGCCCAACTGGAATCCGATCTCCATCTCGGGCTACCACATTCGTGAGGCAGGCGCGACGGCGGTGCAGGAGCTGGCCTTCACGATGTGCAACACGATCGAGTACGTGCGGCGGGCGATCAGTGCGGGGCTGGCGATCGACCGGTTCGCGCCGCGCCTGTCGTACTTCTTCGCCGCGCATAACGATCTGTTCGAGGAATTGGCCAAGTTCCGCGCCGCACGGCGGCTGTACGCCCGCCTGATGCGCGAGCGGTTCGGCGCCAGCGATGCAAGCGCCCGCCTGCGCTTTCATACCCAGACGGGAGGAGTGACGCTGCAGGCGCAGCAACCGCTCAACAACGTGGTCCGCGTCACCATCCAGGCGCTCTCCGCCATACTCGGCGGCACGCAATCGCTGCATACCAACAGCAATGACGAAGCGCTGTCGCTCCCATCCCGGGAGGCGGCGACACTTGCGCTGCGCACTCAGCAGATACTGGCGTTCGAATCAGGGGTGACGCAGACGGTCGATCCGCTCGCCGGCAGCTACTACGTGGAGAGCCTGACTAACGAGCTCGAGGAACGCGCGATGGCGCTGATCGAGCACGTAGACGGCCTGGGCGGGGCCGAGCGCGCCATTGCCTCCGGATACTTTCAGGAGGAGATCGGCCGCAGCGCCTATGAACAGCAGTTGCGATTGGAGCGCGGTGAAACAGTGGTGGTGGGTGTAAACCGTTTCACCGATGCGGCGGCGTCGCCCAGCGTCCCCCTGCCTGGCTACTCCGAGCTCGAGCGCGGTCAGGTGGCGCGTGTGCAGGCGGCGCGCGAGTCACGCGACTCGCAGCTCACCGAGCGCACCCTTGAGTCCCTCCGCAACGGCGCCTCTACCTACCGCAGCCGCCACGGCGGTATCGGTGTGCTCGGCCAGGCGCACCTGATGCCGCTGATCATCGACGCCGTCCGGGCTCGAGCTACCGTCGGCGAGATCTCCGATACTTTGGAGTCCGAGTGGGGACGTTACCACGGCCACTCGTAATCGATCAGCCTCATCCGCCCAATCCGCCTCATTTGTCGCACACTTCGACATTGATGACAGAGGTGGCGAGATCATCGGTTTGACTTTCGAGTGGGTGGTCGCGGATTGCTGTCGTTCAGAACTCAGCAATTTTTAACGCAGAGGTCGCGGAGGTTTCGCGGAGGACGGAGAGGAAAGCATAAAAGGAGAAAATCAGTTGCCGTAGGCGTAGCAGCTGGGCGAACGTCATTCCCACTGCGCCAGAGGCCCGTCATTTCGTCGATCACCCAACTGCCCGTCATTCCCGGGTAAGCGGGAATCCAAGATTGCCATACGAAGCACTGGATCGCGTCTATCGCCGGATGACGAGTGAGGATCGCCCGACTGCCCGTCATTCCCGCGTAGGCGGGAATCCAGGATTTCGATACGAGTCACTGGATCCCGGCTTTCGCCGGGATGACGAGTGAGGATCGCCCAACTGCCCGTCATTCCCGCGCAAGCGGGAATCCAACGTCCTCCACAATGCTGAACACCAGTCGCTGCCGCCCCAGTCGTAAGGCGACGTGGCCCCTCTATTCCGGGAGAATTGCCAGGAGCTCGCTCGGGGTGACGACGGGGATGGAAAGTGCCGGGAAGCCCTTCGGATCGCGGGTGATGAGGTAATCGGCGCTGATGCCTAGCGCGCAAACGGCCTGAACGGCATCCTCGAAGTCGCTCCACCCGAGCGCGAGCGCCTCGAGCAGTCTGTCGTGATCCACGTTGACGGCTCGAACGAAACCGAGGAGGTCGATCAGCGCCGCGGGGGTCCGTTCGCGGCCATGGTACTTCGAGAGCAGGTAGTTCAGCGTGGTGACGCTATGCGCCGCAACGTAACCTTCAACCGCCGTCTTATCCACGAGCGAGAGAACGGCGGCCGACTGCTCGAACCACGGTTCACGCCGGGCAAGGACATCGAGCACAACGTTGAGGTCGAAAAAGAGCCTCATCCCCCGTACTTCTCGTCGAGGTGCTCGTGGTATTCGGCGACGCGCACGTTCGGTGGCAGGAGGCCGATCAGCCGCTCGACGGTGGGACTGTATCGCTTCTCGTCAGTGGGCAACCTCGCCAGGAACTGGGTTACCAGTCTGGAGATGCTGGTATTGTGGTCCGCGCTGTACCCGCGGGCCTTTTCGATTAACTCTTCCTCAATGGTCAGTGTAAGCTTCTTGAGAGCCATGATGTCTCCGAGCACGTATCGTTTCTTGTAACCTACACGTGCCCCGGAGGCGGAGGCAAGAGGCAGTCGAGCACCAGCTCCGTTCGAGAACAGGCGCTTTCCCACCCTCATGCGTTCGTCTAGATTTCCTGCTGCTAAGTCACTCAAAAATGCCCACTTACGAATATCGGTGCCCTCGGGGGCACGATTTTGAGAAGTTTGTCTCCCGCATCAGCGAGAGCAGAACCGTGCTGCCCTGCCCGGAATGCGGGGAAGAGGCCGCGCTCCGCATTTCCGGCGGCGCTGGCCTGGTGTTCAAGGGATCGGGGTTCTATCTCACCGATTACGGCAAGAACGCCCATCGCGGCGCCGAGAAAAGGGA
Source organism: Gemmatimonadaceae bacterium (assembly GCA_051002815.1). Lineage (GTDB taxonomy): Bacteria > Gemmatimonadota > Gemmatimonadetes > Gemmatimonadales > Gemmatimonadaceae > JALZIF01. The sequence continues at coordinate 886 of JBPCLX010000057.1, read as the reverse complement.
ATCCGGCGCCGGTTCCGAGACCGCCGGTGGCGAGACCAAGTCCGGTGCGGCGGAATCGGGAAAGGGTGAGTCCGGGAAGTCGGCCGGCGGCGATGCCAAGAGCGGCAACGAATCCAAAGCCGGCGCCGATCGCGCCAAGTCCGATAGTGGGTCGAAGGAGCGCGGTGAGGGCGGCTCGAAAGGCGGCAGCGAGAGTAGCGGCAGCGCCAGGGGCGGAAGTGACAGCGGCAGCGGATCGAAGAGCGACAGCGGCGGTTCCGGATCGAAAGGTGGCGACAGCGGCAAGTCGCAAGGCGGTAGCAAGGAATGACGCAGCGCGAGACGATCCGCGCCGCGCTGGTCGACGCCGCGCGGGCGATCGGCGTGCCTGACGCCGATCCCCAGGTCGACCGCCCCCGCGACCCTGCCCACGGCGAATGGGCGACCCAGCTCGCCCTCACCCTCGCTCGGCCGTTAGGTGCCAAGCCGCGCGAAATAGCGCAGCGGCTGGTCGAACATCTCGACCTCGGCGCGCATGGCATCGCCGCCGTCGAGATCGCCGGTCCGGGATTCATCAACTTCCGCATGCGCGCCGACGCCAACGCCGGCGGCCTCGCCAACATCATCGCTGCCGCCGATCACTACGGCCGCTCGCCGGATGAACAGGCGGGCAAAGTCGTCGTGGAATTCGTATCGGCCAACCCCACCGGCCCGCTCCACGTGGGCCACGGCCGCCAGGCGGCGTTAGGTGACGCCATCGCCTCTCTGCTCGAGTGGACGGGGTGGCAGGTGTCGCGCGAGTTCTATTACAACGACGCCGGGATGCAGATCGCCAACCTCGGGGCGTCGGTGTTCGCGCACGTGCGACAGATCGCCGGCCGGGAATCGGCGATTCCCGAGGGTGGCT
>JBPCLX010000056.1:0-5706 GCA_051002815.1 Gemmatimonadaceae bacterium | reverse complement strand
GAGTGGGATGCCCGCCGCAGGGCTCCATGCCAACAACCCGCTGAATGGGAGACAACTGCATGCGTCTCGTTCGTTTCGCCCCCGCCCTCGCTCTGCTGGCTACCCTCGGCGCCTGCGCTGATGACGGACAGCTCCCCACCGCCTCGTCGCCGACCTCGGCCGTGGTGCTCGCCAACGAGGTGACCGGAGGGGTGCAGCTCAAGCGCCCCCGGATCGACGTCACCAACTGGATCGACAACACGGACAAGTTGCTTGGCACGCTCGACCTGCCGGCAGGATCCACCGGCATCGGCACCGGATCGGCCCTTCTCATCACGATTCCCAATGAAGGCCGCTTCGGCTGCACCGCCAACTTCATCTGGCGGCGGGGAACGCAGCTGTATCTCGGTGCTGCCGGGCATTGCTTCCTGCCGGCCGCGCTCAAGTCGACCCATGGGGCGGGCGCGGATTACGACGCGTCCGGAGTGGTGGTTCAGGTCTGCGTCGAGGGATGCGAAGGGAACTTCCGCACCTCGCAGCTCGTCGGAAAGTTCGTGACCATCGGCCGGGTGGCATACGCCCGGCAGACGGATCCCACGGCCACCGAGGACGTCGGCAACGACTTCGGAATCGTTGAGATCCCTGCTGCTCTCGCGCACCTGGTTCGGACCGCGATGCCGGTGTGGGGGAGCTACTCGGGCGCCGAATACCTCGACTTCGGCAAGTTCGGCTGCCACTACGGCAACGGTCTGGTAGCGGGGGAGACGGTGCTCACCAAGGCGCGCGTCGGCGTCGGTGGTGGCGGGGATCAGGACTACTGGATGGGTGACTTCGCAGGCGCTCCTGGCGATTCCGGATCCGGGTTGATCTCGTGCAAGAGCGATGGCCTGGGCTTCAAGGGTGTAGCCGCCGTCGGTGTGCTTACGCACCTGGGTGTCGGCGATGGTGAGGTGAAGATCAAGGGTACGAAGTCGAAGGTGGAGCACGGTGCGATCTTCGGCACCACGGTCCGCCGCGCCATCGAGATGGCGCGCGAAGCCGGACTGTCGATCGCGCTGGTGGACAGGCTCTGATCCGGCGCGGGTCGGCGGGGCGTCCGCGGCTCGCCGGCTCCGCGCACGTTGGCTTTCAGGACTCGCGGGCATGCCCCCTAAGCATTTCGACGGAAGCGTGAGCTGACGGTCATGTTTCGCCTCCAGTGCGTTGACCACGTGGCACTCACCGTACGAGACGTCGGGAAATCAGTCCGCTGGTATCAGGAGGTCCTCGGTCTGGAGCGCCTGCACGAAGATGTGTGGGGCAGCTTTCCAGCGGTCGTGGGAATCGGCGGAACTTCGTTAGCGCTGTTTCCGGTCCGGAGCGACGATCCGGCAGGTCCGCCCGGTCCCGACACGATTTGCGTCCGACACGTCGCATTCCGCACCGACCGCGAGAATTTCCAGCTTGCGCGGCGGTCTCTCGCGGACCGGGACGTCGATGTCAGCTTCCAGGATCACGAGATCGCGCACTCGATCTACCTCGCGGATCCTGACGGGCATCAGCTGGAGATCACGACGTACGACCTCTAGTCGAGCGGGAATCGAGGCAGTGCTAATGAAGATCATCAATCAACGCGTGCTCCGATATGCATGCTTCGGGGTTGGTCTGTGCGGGCTCGTCGATCCGCTGTCGGCACAGCAAACGCATCTCGCACCGACCGACATACGCCAGATCGTGCAGCAAGCATTTCACACGCTTCTGCCTCCTGGAACATCACTGTCTCGCGTCTCCATTGAGAAGCGGAGAGTCCTCTTCGATCACGAGCGGACGATGGCTGCGTTCGGCTATAGCGGCGCGCTCACGCTATCCTATCTCCGAATTCAACCGCCAGTGACCGCCGCCTCTCAGCGCGTGTTAAACGACTGCGACCAGGCGCGTCGCAAGCCGTGCAGCCAGCTTGGTTGGAGGGTCTACGTGTGGATCGAGCCTATTTCTATGACAAACTCCACGGCGGTCGTGCGCGGCCACGTCCTTTGGCCCGAACGGGGGAGCACCGAGTTCGTTAAGGGTAGCCCTCCGACAGGCGAAGCATTTCTCACTGGCTTCTACACAGAGCTCCATCTCGCGCGCTTAGCGAATGGCAAATGGAGGGTCGTCAGGACGGGTCGAACCGCAGCAGGCGATTAGCGTCGTGTGCGGCTTAGGCGACCTTGGGATCGCCGTTGCCGTCCATGTCGGCCAGCACGAGCGCGCGCGTGTCTTCGATACCGTATGTATTGCGCGTGGTGAACAGGTAGTCGGCTTACCCCGGCACCCGCCGAGGAAAACCACTACCCGAGTTACCGAACAGCTTCCTGAATCCCGGGCACCATCTCCGGAGTTACGACCGCAGGGCGAGCTGGAAGCTTGGTCGTCCCCCGCTCTCCATTCCGTGCGATATCGTCGATGAGCAGCTTCATCTGGGCGATCTCGCGCACCTGGGATTCGATTATTCCGTCCGCCAGCCTGCGAACGCGCGGGTCGCTGATAGCCCCCTTGCGCGCGTTGTTGATGGCAATTGAATGATGCGGGATCATCGATTTCATGAACGCGACGTCACCGATAACGGTCTGATTTCTATTAATGAAAAGCAGGACGATGGTGCCGATTATGGCGGCGCCGAGCACAGCGATTTTGATTCGCGTGCCCTGGTACATCGACCACATGAACGAGAGCATCACGATTGTCATCACGCACCCCATCACCACCGACGCAAGCAGCCGGTTGATGCTGAACGTGGCGTGGTCCAGGGAATAGATCAGCTGGTACATCAGGAAAAACATGACGATGGTCGACGTCGCGATCATGGCCGCGAACTTTCCCCAGCTCGCCCCCATCATCTGCTTCTGCTGCTCCACGGTGACTCCTTGTGGCATTAGTGCATTAAGGACTTCTCCATCGGCACGAAGCAGTGCTGGCGTGCAACAGCTATGCCGATGAGTACCGCCCCGGCGCCATGGCTCGGTATCTGCGCTGTCGCTGTCGGGCTCGTCTGCCCGCACTCGCGCTCCGAGAACTCCTAATGAGGGCGACCGACTGAATTTCCGTTACCAGCGGCATCTGCTGGCTGTCTCGCTGAGCTTCCTCTGCGTGGGCGCGCTCGCCACGCCGGTCATGGCACAGGCAGCCGCGACCGAGCCACAAAATCAACCTTCTCCCGACGATGGAGACTTGTCTCCCGCGCCGACGAAGGTGGAAGTGCAACCGGTCGCCCAGGACGACGAGATTCGCCGGCGCATTCAGAGCGTCATGGAGGCCACCGGCTGGTTTGTCGATCCGCGAGTTCAGGTTCGGGACGGGGTTGTTTTTCTCAGCGGGCGGGCGGAAACCGAAGAGATCAGGAAGTGGGCCGGCGATCTGGCGCGCAACACACAGGACGTGGCCGCCGTAGCCAACAGAATCGAACTTTCCCAGCCGTCCGCTTGGGACTTCAGTAGAGCACGGGCCGGGCTGGCGAGTTTGTGGCACGACTTCATCCGCTTCCTTCCCTTCCTGTTCCTCGCGCTGTTCATCCTCGTCCTGTCGGGTGGAGCCGGCTGGCTCACGGCGCGCATTGCTCAGAGGTTCTTCAGTGGAAGGATAAGAGCAAGGCTTCTGCGAGGAGTGCTGGCGGGAACGTTGGGCGTGCTGGTGTTCCTCATGGGTGCCTATATCGTCCTTCGTGTCTCCGGCCTCACCCAACTGGCCTTGACCATCGTCGGAGGCACCGGTCTGGTCGGCTTGGCGATCGGCATCGCTTTCCGGGACATCACGGAAAACTTTCTGGCCAGCATCTTCCTCAGCATGCAGCGGCCGTTCGAAACCGGCGACCTGGTCGAGGTCGCCGGAACGACCGGGTACGTGCAGCAGATGAACGTTCGCACCACAGTCCTGATGACCCTCAACGGCAATCTCGTGCAGATCCCCAACGCCATGGTCTACAAGGCCATCCTGCGGAACTTCACCACCAACCGCAACCGGCGTGAGAGCTTTGTCGTGGGCATCGGTTACGACGACGCGATAGACAAAGCCCAGGAAGTTGCTCGGAAGGTCCTGGCGGACCACCCGGCCGTCCTGAACGACCCGGAGCCCTGGGTGCTGGTGGACGACCTCGGCAAGGCAGCCGTCCATTTGCGGATCTACTTTTGGCTGAATGGCGAGGAAAATAGCTGGCTGAAGGTGCGATCTTCGGTGATCCGGCTAGTGAAACGCGCCTTTCAGCGAGAAGGCATCACCATCCCCGATGAGGCGCGGGAAGTCGTCTTCCCGCGAGGCGTGCCCGTCACGCTGCACGGCGAAATCCCGGAAGAGACGCCGCGCACCGAGCAGCGGCAGCAGCCTCCTCCCGAACTGCCTGCAGAAGGGTTGGACGCGGTAGCCACGAGGGCGGAGGCAGGGCTGTCCAGCGAGGCCGGCGATCTTAAACAACAAGCTCGTCATGCCAAGCCGCTGGACGAGGGCGAGAATCTCCTGCGAACCGATAACGGCCGGCCGTGAAAGTAAATCTTCTGAAGTACTGGGATAAAATTACCGGAGGCTTTTGGTTCGTGCCGTCGATCATGGCCGGCGCGGCAATCGCGCTGGCGTATGCGGCCATCGCATTGGATGGGGCAGCGAACGACGGCTGGGTGCAAGCCCAAACCTGGGCGTATTCCGGCAGCGCGCAAGGTGCGAGCGCCATGCTGGAAACCATCGCCGGCTCGATGATTACCATCGCCGGGGTGGTCTTCTCGATGACTCTGGTGGCCCTCGCCCTCGCTTCGACACTGCTCGGTCCTCGAATACTGCGCAGCTTCATGACCGACAAGACAACCCAGGTAGTACTCGGTACATTCGTGGCCACGTTTCTGTACTCCCTGTTCGTGCTCCGTGCCATCCGCCGGGTGGAAGAAAATCTCTTCGTTCCGCATTTATCGGTTGCGTTTGGAGTGCTGTTCGCGGTCGCAAGCCTGGGAGTGTTGGTCTATTTCATTCATCACGTCGCGCTGTCCATACAAGCGGACAACGTCGTTGCGCGGATTGGTGCCGAGCTGGTGGAACAGATCGACAATGTCTTCCCGGAAACGATCGGGCCTGGCGCGCACGCAGACGCGATTCTTCCTGAGGCATTCGCCCGCGACTCGTCTCCGATCGGCGCGGCCGAAGATGGGTACGTTCAACTGATCGACGATGATGCGCTGCTCAATCTGGCCGTGGAAGAAGATCTGATTCTGCGGGTGGAGCGGCGCGCCGGACATTTCGTCGTCAAAGGCAGCCCGCTGGCGCGGGTGTGGCCCGGGAGCCGGGTGCAGGACAGAACCAAGGCGAAGATCAACGCCGCGTTCGTCGTGGGCGATCAGCGCACTCCCGTCCAGGATGTCGAGTTCACCGTTAACCAGCTCGTCGAGATCGCGGTGCGCGCCCTCTCGCCCGGCGTAAACGATCCTTTCACTGCCGTGGCATGCGTAGACCGTCTGGGGGCCGCGTTGTCGCGCTTGGCGCAGCGTGAGATGCCCCCATCCTGCCGCCATGACCGAGATAACAAGCCGAGAGTCATTACGCCGACCATGACGTTTACCGACTTCGCCGACGCGGCTCTCAACCAGGTGCGGCAGTACGGCCGGTCAAGCGCGGCGGTGACGATCCGCATGCTCGAGACGATCGCGGTGGTGGCGGAATCTGCACGTCGACCGGACGATCGTGCCGCGCTTCGGCGGCATGCTGAGATGATCGCGCGCGGAGCTCGGGAAG
>JBPCLX010000055.1:0-2550 GCA_051002815.1 Gemmatimonadaceae bacterium | reverse complement strand
GTCGCGCTGGTCGAAATACCGGCCTGCGACCAGCGGCACGCCCATCGCCTCGAAGTAACCCGGGGTCACCACCTGCCAGTCGCCGGGGGTGCCCTGGCCGGGCGGTGGCGTAAATCCCTCTACCTGAAGGCCCCAATCTCCCATTTCGGCTGCGAGCGGCAGCAGGCGCGCGGCACCGACCTCGGTAACGCCTGGCATAGCCGCAACCCTCCGCTGCAACTCGTCATAGAACGCCGAGACCTGCGGCGATTCGGGATACCAGGTTGACGGGGTCGATAGGCGCATCGTCAATACGCCTTGCGGCCGGAAGCCGGCATCGATCGCGAACAGATTCGACACCGACCGGATCATCAGCCCCGCGCCGACGACGAGCACTACCGCGAGTGCGACTTCGGTCGCCACGAGCGCCTGACGCCAGCGGAGGCGGTTAGGGCCCGCCGTCGCCGAGCGCCCACCTTCCTTGAGCTCTCCGGCTGGTGCGACCCGAGCCGCGTGCAGGGCCGGAAGCACTCCTGCGAGTACGGCCGCGCCAATCGTCACCACGAGTGCGAACAACAGAACGCCCGGATCGAGCGTCGTGTCGCCCACGCGGGCCAGCGCGGCCGGCGCAGTCCGCCTGACCAGCGCCACACCCAATGCCGCGAGCGCGACGCCGAGCACACCGCCGAACAGCGCCAGCACCAGACTCTCCGTCAACAACAGCCGCGTAATGCGGCGGGTTTGCGCGCCGAGCGCTGTGCGGATCGCAAGCTCCCGCTTCCGATGCTCACCACGGACCAGCAGCAATCCGGCAACGTTGGCGCAGGCGATCAGGAGCACGAATCCCACCGCACCGAGGACTACGAGCAACGCCGGCCGTACGCGCCCCGTCACCTGCTCGGTGACGGGAACGGTGTAGGCTCGGAATTGCTGCGACTCCGGGTATATCCCATCGCGTACGAGTCCCGCGACGTACTCCGCAAGCTGACGGTTTGCCTGATCGGTGGTAGCGCCCGGCGCAAGTCTGGCTACGCCATAGAATCCGTGGTTCTGGCCATTGGGATTGAACGCCGGACCTGCAATCGCACCCTGGCTTTCCGGCGAGACAGCCAGTGGACGCCAGGCTTCGGTCGGTCCCGCTCCGGAGTAGTCGAGCGGAAGCCGAAAGCCACTGGGCATGACGCCAACAACGGTAGCTGCTTCGCCGTTCACCTGGATATCGCGGCCTACTATCGCCGCATCGCCGCCATAACGACGCTGCCAGAGCTCGTATCCGAGGACGATCACGCTCGGCCCGTCCGGTTGATCCTCCTCCGGTAAAAAGCCGCGACCGAGGAGCGGTGTTACTCCCAGAATCCGAAACACGTCTTCGCCCACGTTCGCGGAGCGGACGCGCTCAGGTTCCTCTTCACCGCCCAGGTTGATCGCGCCATCCGTGAAGATTCCCACGTCAGCGATAGCGGGAATCTCGGTGTCCCAAGCCTCGTACTCATCATAGGAAAGCCACGTCTGATCGAATCCCGTCCAGGCGCTCCAGACGACGGCGATCTGTTCCGGATTGCCGTACGGTAGCGGTGTCAACAGCACCGTCTTCACCACGCCGAACAGCGCGGTGGTGGCGCCGACGCCTAGCGCCAGGGTGAGTGCCGCAACGCTGGTAAAGCCGGGGCGACGGCCGAGTGTGCGTATCGCATAGCGCAGATCCTGGCCGAGATCCTCCAGCCAGCGGGTTCCACGCTCATCTCGCACCCCTTCCTTGTGCCGGTCCACGCCTCCGAACGAGATCGCCGCTCGCCGCCGCGCCTCGTCAGGCGGAAGCCCTCCGTCGAGGTGGCGTTGCGTCTCCATCTCGAGATGAAAACGCATCTCCTCATCCGTCATCTGCTCTTCCTTCTCCTTGCCGGTGAGCGAGCGAATGGACGCAGCTACTTCGTGGTACCAGGCCATTTCATCCTCCTCCAAAGGCGAATTGCAGCACTCGATTGACCGCGCCGGACGAGCGCTCCCATTCTTCGCGGCGCACCGCCAGCTGGCGATGTCCCTCGCGCGTCAGCTCGTAATAGCGGGCACGGCGGTTGTTGTCGCTCGAGCGCCACGACGACCGGATCCATCCCCGCCGCAGCATCCGCTGCAGGGCAGGGTAGAGCGACCCCTGGTTGACGTCGAAGACTTCGCCGGAGAGCTGGCGCAGTCGCACGGACAATCCCCAGCCGTGCATCGGTTCGAGCGACAACGTCGTCAGGACGAGCATCTCCAGCGTTCCCTGGAGGACGTCAGATCGCGGGTCGGTGGCAGGCATGCTCCTTTAGACGGTATAAAGGAAAAAATGGTTTCAGCAGTCTGCGAGGATCGGGCGTCGCCTGCCAAAGGCCGCGCGAGGACTTGGCAGGTCCGCATTGATACGCAGCTGAAACGCCCATCGCGACGCCGGCTCCGGCTGTCGTTTCGCTCCAGTTGACAATCGACATGAGCCACCCCACTTTCATGTCGATTGCCGACATGAGGCTGAAAATGCCAGGAAAACGCGGGGACATGATCCCTGGAACGCTCGATCTACTGATCCTCAAGCTG
>JBPCLX010000054.1:0-6065 GCA_051002815.1 Gemmatimonadaceae bacterium | reverse complement strand
ACCAGCTCGTTGCCGTACAGGTCGGCGATGTGGGCAGATACCGCGCCGCTGTCTTCCACCGGCGGTCGGCGAATTTGTACGCCGCGCCGCGCCAGTTCCGCGGCAGTGGCCCGGCAATCAGCCGTGTAAACCACGAACAGCGGATGACTCCCTGCCTGACGACCGACCAGCTCGGCGTCCTCGCCCGTCGCCCGCAGCATCCAGAGCCCGACCGGCGGCGTACCTCCCTGACCGGCGACGCCTATGTGCAGAAAGCGCTGGCCGGTCGAGGCAGTCTGATCGTACAGCACGATGAAGCCCAGCGCGTCGCGGTAGAAGGCGAGCGCTTCATCGTACTCTCGCACCAGGAGCACCGTTCGACCTAACGCCTTCAGCAACGTCACCCTCTGTCGGAAAGACGGCCGGCAACCGGGGAGCGTCGCGCTTCGGTCATGCTATTCCGCAATCGCCGCTACCGCCTGTATCTCGATGAGGCACCCCTCACGCAACTCGGGCACCGGAATCACCGCACGGGCTGGTCGATGATCGCCCAGCACGCGGGCGTACACCGCGTTCACCTGCGGCCACAACGACCGATCGGTGATGTAGATGGTCATTGAGCAAACGCGATCCAGGCTGCTTCCGGCGGCGCGCAGAATCGCTTCGACGTTGCGGAGCGTCCGTTCCGCCTGCTCGGCAACGTCACGAGGCGCGACCACCTCGCCGGAAGCCGGATCGAGTGGGAGTTGGCCGGCGACGTACACGAGACCATCGTGAACCACACCTTGCGAGTAGTGGCCGGCAGGAGCCGGCGCTTCGGTCGTCAATACGAATTTCATACAGGAAAGTAGTGTCGTGAGGTTTCGCGATGCGTCATTCCAGAATGGCGGGATTATTCCAGTGGCTACGGCGCCGTGCGCGTGTAGACGAACGTCGCACCGACGTTCGGCGCGCCGGCCAGGTGCTGCATGCGCATCGTGAGGACCGGTGGCTCGAGCGTCCCTGTATCGGTGTACGCGGGCAAGGGTACGGTACTTGACCGCAAGAAGAGCAGGCGAGTCCCATCGACACTGTATCCGCTGACGAGCGTATCGGGCCGCGTGCTGATGAAAGTCAGGGAGCGAATGTCGAAAACGCGGTACCGGCTCCGGAATTCGATGCGCCCGTCGAGCACCCGATGCTCGATGAGCATTCCGTCCACCACCCAGCTTATGTATGCGTAAGGAAGCGGCGAGCCATTGACCGTTACCAACTGGTAGGTGCCGCTTATCTCCGGCGCGGGTTCGGTGCTGGCGCCGCACGCCAGGAGCACGGCCGCCAGAAGCGCCGCGCGCGCGGCGACGCCAGGTCGCCGGCTCGACGAGCGAAAGTCGTCCCGCCATAACGAGTGACGAGCGGGGGGGCGACGACGTGCGACGGGGGTGAAGTGCATCAGGAGAAGAGGATTGGCGTTTGACGTCGCTCGCCTATCTTAGGCGTGGGTTTCGCCGACGCCAACTCCACTTCGTAATCGCCGAGGGCACCCCGGACGCGGCTTAGCGGGAACAGACATCCGCATGGACCATCGTGTTGACGTTTGCACGGGGCTGGCACGGCACGCCGGTGTGGTCCAGTGGGTGTCGTGCTCATGCAACGCTCGTCTGCCGTCCCCGCTTCCATTGGGGTCGCGCGTTCACCGGCGGCACACCGACTGCGTGCCGCCGTCCAAGCGGCCTAGTGACGCAACTAATGCAGCGACACCAGCTTATGACAGCGTCCGCGGGCGCGATTACGTACCTCCCCTCCGGTGATATCCGATGCTGATATGGAGCCTTGAACTGGCGTTCACCACGCCCGAACCTTGCATCTCCGGGGGCCGGGACGCGTTTGCGTCTTCGATTAGCGTATGGCATGTGAGGCTCGAACGAACCGGCGAACAGCCGCGAGCCAGTACTCAAGGAGAATTTCAAGGTGACGGTTGCGATCGTAACGGGCTCCGCCGGATTGATCGGCTCCGAAGCGGCTACTTATTTCGCCGAGCAGGGGATGCATGTCGTGGGCGTCGACAACGACATGCGCAAGATATTCTTCGGCGACGAAGCGTCCACTCGCTGGAACCGGGACCGGCTATCCCTGCGGCTCGGCGCAAACTATGAGCATCACGAAACGGATATTCGAGATGCGAAGGCTGTAGAAGCGCTCTTCCGCCGCTTTGCCGGCGACATTGGCCTGGTGATCCACACCGCGGCGCAACCGTCGCACGATTGGGCAGCACGCGACCCGCAGATGGATTTCACCGTGAATGCGAACGGCACCCTCAACGTGCTCGAGGCCGCGCGGCTCCACGCGCCCGACGCGGCGTTCATCTTCACATCGACCAACAAGGTTTACGGCGACACGCCGAACAGACTGCCGCTGCTCGAGATGGAGACTCGGTGGGAGATCGATCCCGCGCACACCTACGTGCAGGGAATTCGCGAGGACATGTCGATCGATCATACTACGCATTCGCTGTTCGGGGCCTCGAAGGTCGCCGCCGACGTCATGGTTCAGGAGTACGGACGCTACTTCGGTATGAAGACGGCCACCTTTCGCGGTGGCTGCCTCACTGGGCCCAACCATTCGGGCACGCAACTGCACGGGTTTCTCGCCTACTTAATGAAGTGCGCGGTCACCGGCACGCCTTACACAGTGTTCGGCTACAAGGGCAAGCAGGTGCGCGACAACATCCACAGCGCCGACCTGATCGCCGCATTCCACGAGTTCGCCAAGGCGCCGCGTTCCGGCGAGGTGTACAACATCGGTGGTGGACGGTTCAGCAATTGCTCGATGATCGAGGCGATCGCGCAATGCGAAGAGCTGACCGGGCGGGCAATGACTTGGAGCTATTCCGATACGAACCGCGTTGGCGATCACATCTGGTGGATCAGCGACAACGGGCGGTTCGCCGAGCACTACCCGGGATGGGTGCAGAAGTACGATGTACCGGCAACGCTGCGCGAGATCCACGAGGCAATGGCCGAGCGGTGGCGCCCGGAGCAGGTCTCGGCGGTCGCGCCGTGATCTGAGCGGCGCAGGGTGGTGCGGAACGGAGCCACGACGCTTCGTTCCGTCTGATTGGCGTTGACGAGAGCTCAGAACCGCTCGCGCCGCACCTTCACCATTTTGCCGCGAATCGTCGTTTTGCGTAATGCGGCGACGATGGCATCCGCATCGCGCTCCTTGACTTCGACCAGACTGAAGCTGTCGGCGATGTCTATCGCGCCGATGTGCTGGGAGTTGACGCGCGCTTCATTGGCGATCGCTCCCACCAAGTCGCTAGGCCGCACGCCCGATCGCCGGCCCAGCGGCACATATATCCGGACGAAGTCGCCATCATCCCCTGGATCGCCGCGGCCCGCGCGCTTGGCGGGCTTGGAGCCGCCTCGGGATGTACGCGAATCGCCTCGGCGAGGCTCTGCCGGACGCGTCGTGCGGGTGCGCTGTTCGCGTGGCGGCGGTGTGACGTCAACATCCTCCATTTCACGCGCGCCGATCTCGTGCACCAGCTTGATCGATGCGGCGGCGATGTCGACCAGGGCAAAATCGTTGGCCAGTGCCTCGGCGATCACGGCGTAAGGCGAGAAATCGCCACCGTCGAGAACTTGGCGCACGGCGGCACTGGTCTGCTCCATCTGCCGGGCGCGTACATCGACCACGGTCGGCACCGACTCGATGGAAATCTTGCGCTTGGCAACGTTCTCTATGCTGCGAAGTAGTCTGGTCTCCCTCGGCTCGAGCAGTGTGATCGCCACCCCTTCCCGGCCCGCTCTACCGGTGCGTCCGACACGATGCACATAGGCGTCCGGCGCCGATGGAATATCGAAGTTCACCACGTGTGACAAATGCCCGATGTCGAGCCCACGTGCCGCGACATCGGTCGCGATGAGCAGCTCGGTGGTTCCGTCGCGAAAGCGCCGCATGACTCGATCGCGCTGCTCCTGCGACATGCCGCCGTGCAGTGCCTCGGCGCTGTAGCCCCTTGCTCCGAGTACTTCGGTCAGCTGATCGACCTCGGTTCGCGTTCGGCAGAAGACAATGGCCGAGGCGGGGCTCTCCATGTCGAGCACGCGTCCCAGAGCTTCTATCTTGTGTTGCCGTGCCACGACGAACGCGATTTCCCGCACGTGTGACTTCTTTCCGGCCGCGGCCGCCTCACGCGCGATCGTTATGCGGACCGGGTCGTGCAGATGCGAACGTGCGATCGCCGCAATGCGCGGCGCGATCGTCGCCGAGAACAGCGCGGTCTGCCGTTCGGCCGGGAGCGCCGCGAGAATCGCCTCGAGATCTTCGGCAAATCCCATGTCCAGCATCTCGTCCGCTTCATCGAGTACGACCATGCGAACCTTGCTCAGATCGACGCTGGTGCGCCGGATGTGATCCAGCACGCGTCCGGGGGTGGCTACGATCACGTCCACACCGCGCCTGAGCGCGCGAAGCTGCTGCTGCATCGCCTGTCCGCCATAGACAGGGAGGACGCTCACGCCAAGCGACTTACCGTATCGGTGAACCGCTTCAGCCACCTGCATGGCCAGCTCGCGGGTCGGCACCAGAATGAGTGCGCTTGGGGTTCTGCGCTCGGCGGCGGAGAGCGCACCGATATGCTGGATGATCGGCAAGGCGAACGCGGCCGTCTTGCCGGTGCCCGTTGCGGCCTGCCCGAGCAGATCGCGGTTGGCGAGCAGTGCCGGAATGGCCTCCCGCTGAATCGGCGTTGGCTCCTCGTAGCCGAGCTCCGCCACGGTTCGGCTCAAGGCCTCGTCAAGGCCAAGCGCCGCGAACCCCGGGGCCGCCACGGACTCTGCTTTCTTCTTCGTCGGTGTCATGAGGAACAGTAGTGCAACGGGTGGACCGAAACGGATACTGGACTGGCCGATGGGCGGGCACCTCTCCAGAGCTCGCCTAAGCTTCGTGAGGCTGCTTACCGCGCCACACTCGGTTGCAACGAGCTCAGGGAATCGAGATCATTACCGATGGGCGAGCCATGTCACGTGCAGTGATCGTCGCACTGCAAGATGAACGGAGAACGCGGCGCGTTGTACCGTTCCTTGATCGTTGGCCCGAGGTTTGCCCCCCGATCATGACTCGCAAAACATACTATACAAATTGGCAGAAAACGAAGAGAGGTGAAGTTATGCGTTACGGAATTGCCGCCCTAACAATGGCCGCGCTAGCAACGTCAGCGTGTGCACGCACGGCTACGGTCGAGTCAACCGGCGATGTCACGCCGCAACCGACCGCCACGCCATCGACATCGTCCAGTCTGCCGGTCGGCACCACTATGCAGGTGAGGCTCAATAACGAGCTCGGTACCGAGTCGAGCAAGGTTGGTGACACTTTCACTGCCACGGTGATCAACGACGTGCGAGCGGGCGATGGAAGCATTGCCGTCGCTTCGGGATCCACCGTACGTGGAACGGTGACCGCTGTCGATGGTTCCAACGATGTAACCGATGCGGCGATGATCAAGCTCAGCTTCAACGAGCTGTCCATGAACGGCCGCAACTATCCGTTCGAAGCGCGAATTGAAGCGACCGACCTGAAGCAGCAGGGTGACACTCGTCAGGAGACGATCCAGAAGGCAGGAATCGGCGCGGCGGCGGGTGCGGTGCTCGGCGCGGTGCTTGGTGATGCGGACATGAAGAACATCCTCGTCGGCGCAGCGGTCGGCGCGGCGGCTGGCACGGCGATTTCGCTTGGTGCCGGCGACGTGGAAGGTACGCTCCCCGTCGGGACCGTCCTCACGATCCAGGCGACGCAGACGGTGTCGCTCCGCTAACGCGGATCGGTACTTGACCTGGGACTAGCGGCGGCGGGATTCTATCCCGTCGCCGCTCGTTGCATCGCCACGGAGAGCGCAGGAGTTACGCGAATGACTCGACAGAAGCGCGCCCGGTGACCGAGGACATTGAACAGGATGCTGGCCATCGGCCGTGGCCGCTCCCGCGGGCACCCTGGATCATGTTCCAGAGCTGGCAGCGCCTGCTGTTCGCCCACTGGCCCGTGCCTATCGAGATGCTTCGCCCGCTGGTGCCGGCATCGCTGGTCATCGAGGAGTTCGACGGGAC
>JBPCLX010000053.1:0-2954 GCA_051002815.1 Gemmatimonadaceae bacterium | reverse complement strand
GAAAATGGTTATGTGGGATTGCGCCTCCGTCGCGACTACCGTCATTCATGGAATCCAGCTGTTGGCGGTCATTCAGGCGTCGACCCACCTGAAAGGTGGGGCGACAATTCCTTCCCTAATTCCCATTTCCCAATTCCTGATTCCTTCTCCTTCTCAAAGAGGTCGCCTGTGCGGCGCGTGGACGCGTGTCCATCGGGACACGTGCGGCGGGAAAAGTCGTGTCCGCAGGTACACGACGACGCACGCGGCGCCGCAAGCAGCGTCGAATAAGACGAGTCGCTACAAGCAGTTGCGCGCCACGCTGGCGGCGGCCGGAGCGTGGGCTCGCGCTTGCCTTGGGTATGCCCACTACAAACAACCAGGCGCTTTTGCGCCATACCCGAGGAGGCACAGATGCGTATCACCACTCTGCACCACACCAGCTCCCGTCGTTTCGCGATGATCCCGCTTGCCGCGCTTGCGCTGGCGGTCACTTCTGCCTGCGGCGGCGACGAAAAAGGCGGTTCGCCGATTGCAACGACGCCGCCGGCAACACCCGCGGCATCGGCCAGCGAGTCGTCAGGCACGAGCGTCGGCACGCTCAGCGTCGACTATTCCAACGTCACGTACGAAACCGCCGAGTCCACGTATAATCAGCGGCGTTTCACCGACGCTGCCGCCATGTTCGAAGCGTACGTTCAGCGCAAACCGGAGAATCCGTGGGGGCACTACATGCTCGGCTTGTCCGCATGGAAGTCGGGGGACTTCGACCGCGCGCGCGGCGCATTCGAGCGTTCGCTCGAGCTCGACTCCACGCACGTAAAGACGCTGCTAAATCTCGCCCGCGTGCTACTGGACCAGGACCGGGCCGGTGAAGCGAAGGAACGGGTAATGGCCGCCCTTGCGCTGGATTCCACGTCGGGCGAAGTGCATCGCATGCTCGGCCGGACGCATACGTCGCTCGGCATGCCCGACGATGCCATCGACGCGTATCGGACCGCGCTCACCGTGGATCCGACGGAAGTGTGGGCGATGAACAACCTGGCGCTCATCTACATTCAGCAGGAGCGTTACGAAGACGCACTCGGTCCACTGGCTCGCGCGGTCCAGCTGCGTCCGGGCGCACCCGTGTTCCAGAACAATCTTGGCATTGCGCTCGAGCTGAGTGGTCACGCCGGTGCCGCACGGGAAGCCTATCGGGCGGCGATCGCGGCCGACAGCAGCTACCGCAAGGCGCAGATAAGCCTGCTGCGGGTGGAAGGATTGGAGGACGATCCGGCTAGCGTGCCGGCGGAGCTGAGCGTGATCGCAGACGCGTTCGAGCGCGAGGTACAGCAGTGGCGCGAGGGGAGGATGGCGGTCGTCGTGCCGGATATCGGTGTCGCGGTCACTCCCGAGCTGGTGCCGACGCCGGAGCACTAGACGGCCGGTTCGAATGCAACAGGCCCCGGTCAGTTTGCGCCGGGGCCTCTTGCGTGAATAACCTGACGAGTACGGACTTGCCATATCGTCGTTCGCGCCTGGCGCTCCTAGCGACGCGCTCGACCGCTGATCACCTGATCATCGATGCGAATAACCCTGCCGCCCGTGCGTTGGGGCGTCTGCGCCTGAGCCGCAGAACTCGCGGGCCGATCCGGCCGGCGGTTATGCGCGATCAGCGCAGCAATTCCACGCGCACGCTCCTCGGGAGCGGTGAGCATGGTTGCCCTGCCGGCGATCGCCACGGATCGCCAGCTGTCACCCACTCCCGGATCGGTGATGATGATGTGCACACGCGGGTTGAGGTCGAGCACTCGGGTCTTTCGTCCTTCAGCGACGCCCAGGTAGAGTGAATCTCCATCGAATCCATAGTAGAGAGGCACCGCATAGGGCTCGTCGGCATCCGCCATGGCTACAACGCACATCCGGTGGCGAGCAATGACCTCGAGGCATTCCTGTTCATCGAGCTCCACTATCGGCGGCAGCGACTCCGCAGGGGAGGTATTCGGGCCTGAGCCGCTGGTTCGCTCGGCGCACATGGGTGCGTCAGGCGGCGATTCGGCGAAAGGCCCGTGCGAAGGCCTCGCCAGTCGTACTCAGCACTTCGGCATCGTGGGCGGTGGAGACGAAGCACGACTCGAACTGCGATGGCGCGAGATACACTCCTTCAGCCAGCAGTGCGTGAAAGAGGCGCGCGAACAGCGCGGTGTCGGCGGTCCTGGCGCTGGCGTAGTCGGTCACCGGCTGCGCAGCGAGAAAGAAGCCCCACATGCCGCCGAGCGCGGCCGTCTGCACCGGAACGCCGGCGTCGACGGCGGCTTTGTCCACCATCCCGGTGAGCGTAACGGCGCGCTCGTGCAGCCCCTCGAACGTTCCCGGTTCCTGAAGCTCACGCAGCGTGGTGATGCCGGCTGCCATTGCCAGCGGATTTCCCGACAGCGTGCCCGCCTGGTACACCGATCCACTCGGTGCCAGCTCCCGCATCAGCTCCGCGCGCCCGCCGTAGGCCGCTACCGGAAGCCCCCCTCCGATTACCTTGCCCAGGCACGTTAGGTCAGGCTCGACGCCAAATCGCGCCTGGGCGCCGCCGTATGCCACGCGAAAGCCGGTCATCACCTCATCGAAGATGAGCAGTGCCCCATTAGTGCTCGTCAGGCGACGCGCCTCCTCCAGGTAGCCCGGGGCAGGGAGCACCAGTCCCATGTTGCCGGCGACGGGCTCGAGAATGATCGCTGCAACCTCTCCCCGGTACTCGGCGAGCAGGTGTTCCAGCGCAGCGGCGTCATTGTAAGGGGCGAGCAGGGTGTCGGCGACTGCGCCGGGCGTTACGCCGGGGCTGTTTGGGAGGGCTAGGGTCGCCACGCCCGAACCGGCGTGCACGAGCAGGGGATCGGCGTGCCCGTGGTAGCAACCGATGAGTTTGATGATCTTGTTCCGGCCGGTTGCGGCGCGGGCGAGGCGTATCGCGCTCATTGCCGCCTCGGTGCCTGACGAAA
>JBPCLX010000052.1:0-5714 GCA_051002815.1 Gemmatimonadaceae bacterium | reverse complement strand
AGTACTCGACTGCGTTATGCGGGAAGAACCCCTTGAGCTCCCCGTACAGCTGGGCTGCGAGTGTCTTGTTGTGCGACAGCACCAGCGCCGGCTTGCCCGTCTGCGCAATGACGTGGGCCATCGTCATAGTCTTCCCCGATCCGGTGACGCCGAGCAGCGTCTGGAACCGGTCTCCCCGCGCCAGCCCTGCATTCAATTCGACGATCGCCCGCGGCTGGTCGCCCGCAGGCTCGAATGGGGAAGCGAGGAGGTAGGGGGAAGGATGCGACATTCCTGAAATATAGAAAGCGGGATAATAGAACAGCGGGAAATGGGAAATGGGAACTAACCTGCGCTATCCCTTTCCCGTTTCCCACTTCCCATTTCCCGCCTCTACATCGAAATCTTCTCCCGCCGCGAAACCCCCGTAATCCCCTTCACCTTCCGCATCGCCCGTAGAATCTTTTCGAGGTGCGGAAGGTTTTCGACTTCCACCATCACCGACCCATGCACCCCGCCACCGTCTCCGCTGGAGAGTTCGAGGCTCTTGATGTTCGTGCCCGTTGCCGTCACCGCCGCCGCGATGTCGGCGTACAGGCCGCGGCGGGCCGATCCCTCCAGCGTGATGCGGACTATGAACAGCTCTCCTTCCTGCTTCTGCCAGTCGATGTCCAGCCGGCGCTCGGGCTCGTTGGCCAGCAGCAGCAGGTTGGGGCAATCCGACCTGTGAATGCTGACGCCGCGGCCTCGCGTGACGTATCCGACGACGGGATCGCCAGGCACCGGCTGGCAGCATTGCGAGTAGCGCACCATCAACCCATCCACGCCCTGAATGCGGACGCCTTTGCTGGCGCCCCGCATTCGGCTGACCAGCCTCTCGAACGCGCTCGGCTTGGCCGGCGCTTCAGGAGACGCTTCCAGATCCGGATGGAGAACCTTGAGCACCTGGGTCGCCTGCACGTCGCCGCGCCCCAGTGCCGTTATGAGCTGCTTGGCATCATGCAGGTTCATCGCCTTCGCCACCGTCAGAAGCGCGGCATCGTCAGGCTTTGGCAGATTGCGGCGCCGGACCTCCTTCTCCAGAATCTCGCGGCCCAGCTTGACCGAGGTCGCCTGCTCCTCGACACGGATCCACTGACGGATCTTGTGACGAGCCCGTCCGGTGCGCACGTGCGCAAGCCAGTCGCGGCTCGGTCGCGCCGATGCCGCGGTTATGATCTCGACAGTTTCCGAGCTGCGCAGCTGGCGGCTCAGCGGCGCTATGCGCCCGTTCACCTTCGCACCCGCGCAGTGCAGTCCGACCTCGGTGTGCACGGCGAAGGCAAAGTCGATCGGCGTGGCGCCCTCGGGCAGCCGGATCACGTCGCCGTCCGGAGTGAAGACGAAGATCTCCTTGGCATAGAGATCAAGCTTCAGGAACTCGAGAAACTCGTCAGGTGTCTTTGCGTCGAGCTGCAGCTCCAGGATCTGACGGAACCAGCCGAGCTTGTCGTCCAGATCGTCCCGCTGGGACTGCCCTTCCTTGTAGACCCAGTGCGCGGCGATGCCGTATTCGGCGGTGCGGTGCATCTCTCGCGTGCGGATCTGGATCTCGAACATCTGCTTGCCCGGGCCGAACACGGTGGTGTGCAGGGACTGGTAGCCGTTGGACTTGGGCTGCGCGATGTAATCCTTGATCCGCTCCTGGATCGGCGTCCACCCGTCGTGGATCACGCCTAACGCATGGTAGCATTCCGGCACCGTGTCGACCAGCACCCGGATCGCGAGCAGGTCGTAGATGTCCTCGTACGGCCGGTCCTGACTGACCATCTTCTTGTTGATCGACCACAGGTGCTTCGGGCGGCCGGTGACCTCGGCGTTGCGGATCCCCGCCCGATCCAGCCCCTGTGCCAGCGGCTCCTGCATGCGCGCGACCAGCGACTCGCGCTCGCCACGCTTGCGCGCGATGAGCTTGGCCAGACGGCGATAGGATTCGGGCTCGAGATACTTGAACGAAAGATCCTCGAGCTCCCACCGCATGCGCGCCATTCCGAAGCGGTGCGCCATCGGCGCGTAAAGCTCCATCGTCTCGGTAGCGATCCGCTGCTGCTTCTCCGGCGGCAGGTGATCGAGCGTGCGCATGTTGTGCAGTCGGTCGGCCAGCTTGATCAGGATCACCCGCACATCCTTGGCGATCGAGAGCAGCAGCTTGCGGTAGTTCTCGACCTGCCGCTCCTGTCCGGTGCGGAAGGTCAGGTTGCCGATTTTTGTCACGCCGTCGACGATCTGCGCAACCTGCTTGCCGAATTCGGCCTCCACCTCCTCGACTGTGACACTGGTGTCTTCGATGACGTCGTGAATCAGCCCGCTCGCCACAGTCATCGAGTCGAGATGCAGCTCGGCCAGAATCCGCGCGACCTCCACGCAGTGATTCACGTACGGCTCGCCGGACGCGCGCACCTGCCCCTCGTGCGCCTTTTCGCTGAAACGATAGGCGCGTGTGAGCAGATCCAGGTCGAGGCGCTCGAGAAGCGCCTCGTCCATCAGCTTCCAACCAGGTATCTCCGGTCGTGCCGCTGGTGCAGTCACAACAGTCCCGCCTCCGCGAAGCTCACATAACGACCGCGCCCGACGATCACGTGATCGTGCACGGGGATGTCCAGCAACCGGCCGGCGGCCACCAGCTGGTCGGTCACCAATCGATCATCCGTCGACGGCGTAGGGTCGCCGCTCGGATGATTGTGTACGAGCACGATCGCCGCTGCCCGCTCGGCGATCGCTTCCCGAAAGACCTCGCGCGGATGCACGAGGGACGAATTGAGTATCCCGCGTGTGACGGTAATGTCGCGCTCCAGCCTGTGCTGCGCATCGAGCACCGCCACATGAAACTCTTCTACCGGCAGATCGCGCAGCCTCGGCGAGAACGCCTCGAACACATCCCGCGGCGACCGCATCGGCGCCCCCGCATCACGCGCCTCCTCGGCCAGCCGCCGCCCCAGCTCGAGCGCGGCGTGCACTGCCACCGCGCGCGCCGTACCCACCCCTATCTGCACCGTGAGCGCGGCCACTGGCTGCATCGCCAGCCGCCTTAGCGACCCCTCGGCCCGCGCCAACATCTCCTCCCCCACGCGTAGCGCCGAAGCCTGTGCGGTACCGGCCCCGAGCAGTATCGCCAGCAGCTCCGCGGAGCTCAGCGACTGGGCGCCGAGCGCCTTGAGGCGCTCCCGTGGCCGCTCGCCGAGCGGCAGCTCTCGTATACTAAGCGCGCGCCGGGGTGGACGGCTAGACGGCGCGCACGCAGACGTGGTGGCCGCCGCTGCGGGAGGGATGGACGGAACGGCACCCATGGACTCGGCTCCATTGAACGTGAGCCCCCAACATGCCGCATACGGACAGGGCGAGCGTCATCAGGAGAACGCAACGAGTAGCCGCGCGATTCAGCGTTCTGCTAGCGCTCCCGCCGGTCCAGAGGAAGCCATAACGTGAATGCCGACCCCTTTCCGGCCTCGCTGGCCACGGTGAGATCACCGCCGAGTAGACGGGCAATGCGGCGCGCGATCGACAGGCCGAGTCCGGCGCCCGGCTTGTGCTCGTGGGCCTCGAGGCGAGAGAACTCCTCGAAGATCGCTTCGAGCTTGTCCGATGGAACACCGGAGCCGGAATCCGCAACCCGAATGGCGGTCCAGAGCCGGCCATTTCGAGCGGACGGCTCAGCCGCGAGATCGATGCGACCGCCGGGCTCGGTGTACTTGACCGCGTTCGAAAGGAGGTTGGCCAATATCTGTCGAACGCGATCGGGATCGGTGGTGACGGTCGGCAGATCCTCGGCGCTCCGAACCTCGATGAAATGACCCGCAGCCTCCGCCGCCGCCCGATGCTCTTCTGCCGACTCCCGCATCAGCGACCCTAGCTCGACCGGACGGGGTACCACCCTCAGTTGGCCCGCCTCGACGCGGGACAGCTCGAGCAGGTCGTTGATGAGCGCGAGCAGAGCGCGCACGGCGCGCCGGATTCGAACAACGCCATCCTTCTGCCCCGGTAGCAGGGGTCCCTTCAGTTCTTCTTCGAGGAGTTGGGCGTAGCCGTCGATCGCATTGAGGGGGTTCTTGAGATCGTGGCTTACGCCGCGCATCAGATTCGCTCGACTCTCGGTAGCGCGTTCGAGTTCCACACGCCGCCTTTCTGCCTCGCTCGCGGCGAGGCGAAGCCGATGCCCGAGCCAGCCGACAACGGCCACCGCCGCGAGCGAGACCAAACCAAGGAACAGTGCGATGGTGCGCTGCACTCGCTCCGCGTCGAGAATGCGATTGCGACTCAATTGCGCGAACGTCGTGATTTCCTGATCCAGGAATGCGGCAGCGAGAAGCAGATCCTCGTACAGGTTTTGTTGCAGCGGAGAATCAAGTACTGCGCTACTGGCACGCTGATTCAAGAATCCTTCGACCGCCGCGTGCCACTCGTGCTCGAGCTTACGCAGCAATGAGTAGCGCTCTTGAACGGCGCCTCCGAGAGTGGCCGCGATCGGAGCGAGTTGAGCGTACGCAATCTGTTCCTGCTCCGCTGCCTGTCTATACCGGTCTACCAGGCTATCCTCACCATCCTCGAGATAGTCGCGAAGAACGGAGCCCTGAATGGCCAGGGCGACCTGGATGCGTGTGACAAAAGTTCGCCCCGGCTCGGTCAGCCCCCGAATTTCAGTGCGATGCGGCTCGATAACCAGGTCGCCCACAATGGGAAGCACTACCAGCGCCGCCAGCGCGACAATGACGAACGCGAGCGGCGCCCACGTCGCCAACGCGCCTTTTATGGTGCCCGGCTGTCGCGCGGGTTTGAGAGCGCGCGAAATCACGTCTTCCGAGTGTCGAGTGGGGAGGGGAGCATTTGGGTTGTCAAGCGAGCGCGCGAGATGGGATCAGGCAACTCGCTGTTCACTTTCTCATCCTCCAGGAGAATCACAGGTACCACGCTGCCCGGCCACCAGTTCCATCGGCCCGCCAGCCGCAACAGTGCAGGCCCCAACGCCAGTCTTATGACTGTGACGTCGATGGCGACAGCGATTGCAAGAGCCAGTCCCAGGATCTTCATGAAGATGAACTCACTCATGACGAACGCTCCGAACACGACGATCATGACCAGTCCGGCACTCGTGATCACGCCGCCGGTCCGCGACACGCCTTCGACAATGGCTTCGCTTTCCCCTGCACCGCCGCGTCGAGCTTCAGCCACGCGAGACACGAGAAACACCTCGTAATCCATGCTCAAGCCGAAGACGGTGCAAAAGACGAGCAGCGGAACCGCGGGAAAGATTCCGTCGAGCGGTTCAGCCAATCCGAGCCACTCCGATCCGTAGCCGTGCTGAAAGACGAGCACCACCGCGCCGAATGCCGCGCCCACCGAGAAAAGGTTCAGGGCAATGGCCTTCACTGGAATCAGAATCGAACGGAAACCGATCAGCAGCGCCACGAACGTCGCGCCGAGCACGAGCACGACGACACGCGGTGTCGCGGCGGCGATTCTGTCGCCATAGTCCACGTTGAACGCTGGCAGACCGCCGACGATCAGCCGCGCGCCGGCCAGTCCTGTCGCGCCTGACACGTCCAGCGCGCGCACCTCTCGCACCAATGCCATCGCACTGGCGATGCCCGGCGATTCGGCCGGCATGATCTCCAGGAGCGCGAACCGATCATCGTCGCTCACGAATCCCGCCACGAGTGCTGGAGGGGCGAGCGCGACCGGCATGCCACGGAGCAAGGCAG
>JBPCLX010000051.1:0-2593 GCA_051002815.1 Gemmatimonadaceae bacterium | reverse complement strand
TTGCGGGCGACGCCGAGTGAGCGGAGGTCGCCGTGATTGTCGCTGGCGATCACGTCGACCATCCCCCGCTCCAGCATCTGGCGCGCGACTCGGCCCACCGGGCCGTCGCTTAGCAGCATCGCGGCGTCGAGCTGGATGATCGCGCCTGCCTTACGCCATGCGTCCACCTGTTCCACCGAGCAACCCCAGTAACGCTCCGGGTGCGCGAGCACGGGGAGCATCCCGCCCACGGATAGCCGTTGAAGCTCGGCCGAGGCGCCGGCGGGGACGTTCATGCGCGGAAACTCGACGAGCAGCGCCCTCGATCCACCGAGTCCGAGGTGCGGCGCGTGCAGATCCATTCCCGGCGCGTCGAGCATGATCTCCCAGCCGCGCTCGAGCCGGGGCACGGCGGGGGCCGCCGCCAGCAGCGAATCGAACGCATCGTCATAACGAGCGCAATCGATCTGGTCGGCTTCCGTTGCGTTCAGGTGGGGGGTACACACCACGACGGTGACCCCCTCGTTCGCGAACCGCTCGAGCACCTTCAGCGACGTCTCGACCGTTCGTGCTCCATCGTCCACCCCGGGGATGAGGTGGGTGTGAATATCGATCACGCGCGCGCCGCTGTCGCCAGGGACCGAACGGGGGGCGATTCCACTCTCTCGAATGCCGTGCCGACTACGATCACGTCGGCTCCGGCGGCTCGGGCGCGCCGCGCGTCGTCGGCGGAGCGTATTCCACCACCGACGAGCAGCGGGCCGCTGGTTGCCTCACGCGCCGCGCGAATGAGCATCTCCGAGACCGGGCGTACAGCGCCGCTCCCGGCTTCGAGATACACCGCGCGCATTCCCATCATCCGTGCCGCATGCACGTGCGCCGCCACCAGCTCCGGCTTGTCGGCGGGCAGCGGACGGGTCTGCGTCACCGATTCGACCGATGTTACCCGGCCGCCGTCGATGAGCAGATAGGCGGTGCTGATAGGCTCCACCGCGGGATGCGCGAGAAAGAATGGCACCGACCGCACGTGTTCCTCCACCAGGTACTGCGCGTTGCGCCCCGAGATCAAGGAGAGGAGGAGCACCGCATCCACCGCACCCGTGAGCTCCGCCGCGGTGGCGGGGAACTGGATCAGCGGCAGCGATGGAGCGCCGGCTCGCAAGGCGGAGGCGCAACTTTCCATTCCGTCGGACCCGCCAAAGCTGTTGCCCACCAGCATCGCCACCGCCCCCTCCCCCGCTGCCCTGCGCGCCAGCTCCTCGGCCTTTGGCGGCGGCGTGCGCGCGGGATCGACGAGCACAGCAAGCCCGCCGCCGGCGCCCGACAGCCGCTCGATCACGCTCACGCCGGTGCTCCTCCCAGCGACGCAAGGCGGATCATCGCCCGCCGCGCACGGTCCTCGATCTCATCGGGGTGCTCCGCCGCCGCTTCGAGCGCGAAGGTCACCAGTGCATCGATCGTCAAAAGGGGGAGCGCACCATCGCGCGCCTGCACGCCGCCGGAAACGAAGCGCGCCAGCGCCCGCTCGGCCGCGGCCATGAGCACGTCCGCGGCTCGCGTGGCGGGAAGCTCTCCGTCGCTGCCTAACGCTACGCACACCGCACCCGTCAGGGATTCGGGCGCGTCGGGCGCGCGGTCGAGGACCCACTCCGCCACCGTCACGGCCGCGCCAGGTGCGGGCGAATCATGTCCGGCGCGCCGGCCAGCGCTTCGGGGATTCGCGAGCCATCGGGGATGCCGGCCTGCGCCATGTGCGGCTTGCCGCCCCCCTTTCCACCGGCAACCGTCGCTATCTCGCGAACGATGTCGTCGGCGCGCACGCCGCGCTCCCGAAGGTCATCGGTCACCACCACCAGCAGAGCATGCTTGCCTTCGGGAAAGGATGCGGCGATCACTCCCACGCCGCTGCCTAACCGCTCGCGCAGCGCGTCGCCGATCGACTGAAGCTCCTTCGTGTCGGCGGCGGTGACCGGGGCAGCGACAATGAGCGCGCCGTTGGATGTCTGCGCGCCGGCGACGAGCTGCTGCACCTGGTCGCCGCCACCGCGCATCGCCTCATCGAGACGCTTCTGCAGGGCGCGCCGTTCTTCCAGCAGTGCTTAGACCCGTTGTGGCGCCGCGGCCGCCGGGCCCTTCACCAGCTCCGCGATCCGGAAAAGCCGAGCCTCACGCTCCAGGATCAGATCGTACGCCGCGGGCCCGGTCACCGCTTCGATTCGGCGGACCCCCGCGGCAACTCCACTCTCGCTCACGATGCGAAAGAGTGCGATCTGCCCGGTATTGCGTGCGTGAGTGCCGCCGCAAAGCTCCACCGAATAGCCGGGGATGTCCACGACGCGCACACGGTCGCCGTACTTCTCGCCGAATAGCGCCATGGCGCCGGAGGCGACCGCATCGGCGTAAGGCTTCTCCACTACCTGCACATTTACGTTGTCCCAGATGGCGCGGTTCACCCACCCCTCTATCGACGCGAGGACGTCGGAACTCATGGGGCCATGATGGGTGAAGTCGAAGCGCAGGCGGTCGGGCGACACCATCGACCCCGCCTGGTGGACGTGCTCGCCGAGTGCGCTGCGCAGGGCGGCGTGCAACAGGTGAGTGGCCGTGTGGTTGC
>JBPCLX010000050.1:0-4708 GCA_051002815.1 Gemmatimonadaceae bacterium | reverse complement strand
GCCGTACGGCGTCGTCGTCCATACACGGCAGATCGTCGTGAACGAGCGAGTACGCGTGCACTACCTCCAACGCGACCGCCAGAGTCGTCGCATCCCCGCGCCCGCCTGCCGCTCGATAGGCAGCGATCACCAGCACCGGGCGCAGCAGCTTTCCCGGACCGAGCATGCTGTAACGAATCGCCTCGCCGACGGGCCCGATGTGCGCGAGTACCTCGTCCCTCTCGCAGAGCCTTGCGAGCTCGGCGCGCACCGCGTCCCGATCGGGAGCGAAGCGCGCGAGCGCCGCCTCACTCACCGAGCTCTGGGAGCGAAAAGGAGCCATCTGCCTGCTCGACGAGGCGCTTCACCTGCGCCTCAGCACGGGCCAGCGATTCGGAAGCGGTGCGCAGCCTGGCGACTCCCTCCTCGAAGAGCTCGATCGCCCGGTCCAGCTCGAGCTCGTTGCGCTCCAGCGCACCAATGATCTCGTCCAGTCGCGCGAGGTCGCGTTCGTAGCTCATGAAGCGTCCGCGGGATCGACGCCTGCAGGAGTACCAGGCACGATCTCCTCGGCGCGCGCGCGCACTACGCCATCGCGCAGCACCAGCCGAAAGAGCGACCCTGGCACGAACTGACTGGCATTGGACAGCGCGTGTCCGTCGGCCTCATCGCGCGCGAGCGCGTAGCCGCGGCCCAGCACCGCGAGCGGACTCAACGCGTGGATCCGGCCCGCCGCCTGCTCCCAGCGAGCGCGCCGTCGCTCGGTCAGCCGCGTAGCGGTGTTCGTCAGGCGGCGTGTGTGCGCCACCAGGTCGCGGCGCGCCAGTGTGGCCCGGCGTGCCAGTGCCCCACGTAAGGCGCTACGGGTACCCTCGAGTTGCGCCTGCAGATCGGCCAGCACGGGAACCGCCGTCTCGGCGGCGGCTGATGGCGTGGGCGCCCGCACATCGGCCACCAGATCGCAAAGGGACACATCGACTTCGTGTCCCACCGCCGAGATGGTGGGAATGGGACAGGTAGCGATCGCCCGAGCCAACCGCTCATCGTTGAAGGCCCAGAGATCCTCACGAGACCCGCCGCCGCGGCCGATGATCACCACGTCGGCTCCGCCCCAGCGAACCACGCGCCCGATCGCCGCAATCAGCTCCTCGGGTGCGCCGTCGCCCTGCACGCGGGCACCGCAGACGACGATCTCGACCAGAGGGCACCGCCGCCGGACGACCGCCATGATGTCGCGCAGGGCGGCACCATCGACGCTCGTCACTACCGCGATGCGGCGCGGCAAGCGCGGGAGCGGACGTTTGCGCTCAGGCCGCATGAGGCCCTCCGCCGTAAGCCGCTGCACCGAGGCCTCGAGCGCCTTGCGCCAGAGCCCGTCGCCTACCGCGTCGAGTCGGGTGACGGTGAACTGCATTTCGCCGCGCGTCGGGTATACGGTGAGGCGGCCGAACGCCACCACCTGCATGCCCTCGTCAGGCGGCGCCGGAATGCGGAACTGGTCGCTCGCCCAGACGACGCACCTGATCTGTGAGTTCTCGTCGCGGAGGCAGAAATACCAATGCCCGCTGCGATGACGCTTGAGGTCGCAGACCTCGCCGCGCACCCAGAGGGGGAAGAACGCGCCCTCGAGCACTTCCTTGGCGGTGCGCACCAGCCCCGAGATCGAAAGCGCCGACTCCGGATACTCGCCAGGCACCGCGTCGGCGCGCCGGGCGACCGGTTCCTCGCGCGCGCGCGCGGGAGTGCCTGACAGCGAAAACAGGTCGGGGAGCAGGTCGCGACCCGGTCCCTGGCCCCGGCGTCCCGGTCCGGTCATGCCGGCAGCGCCCGCTCCGCCGCGCGCACGGTGTTGCGGAGCAGCATGGCGATGGTCATCGGCCCCACCCCGCCGGGCACCGGGGTGATCTTGGACGCGACCTCGCGCGCCTCATCGAACGCGACATCGCCAACCAGCTTGTAGCCTCGCTCGGCTTTCGAATCCTCCACCCGGTTCACGCCCACGTCGATCACCACCGCGCCGGGCCGCACCATGTCGCCGGTGACCATCTCGGGGCGGCCGGCGGCAACGATGAGAATGTCTGCCTGACGAGTGTGATGGCCCAGATCGCGCGTGCGGCTGTGGCAGACGGTGACCGTCGAATTGGCCCCCCGGCCGCTCTGCATCATCAACGACGCCATCGGCTTGCCGACAATGTTGCTCCGGCCCACGATCACGCAGTGCGCGCCGGAGGTCTCCACGCCGGACCGAACCAGCAGCTCCTGCACACCCGACGGGGTGGCCGGCATGAAGCCATCTCGCTCGCCTATCAACCCCTTGCCCACGTTGATAGGGTGAAAGCCGTCGACATCCTTTCCAGGATCGATGGTGCGGATGATCGTGTCGGGGTCGATCTGCTTCGGCACCGGCATCTGCACGAGGAACCCATGAATTGCCGGATCCGCGTTCAGCTCATGCACCTTCGCCAGCAGCTCATCCTGCGTCGTCGTGGCCGGCAACCTGATGGTGACCGAGTGCATGCCGGCCTCCTCGCACGCCTTGCCCTTCATCCGCACGTACACCGTGCTCGCCGGATCCTCGCCAACCAGTACGACCGCCAACCCGGGACGCACGCCACGTTGAGTTAGGTCGGCAACCCGAACGGCGAGCTCGCCGCGAATGGCGCGCGCGACTGCTGCTCCGTCGATGATCTCAGCGGGCAAAATCCACCGCCCTTGTCTCGCGGATCACCACGACCTTGATCTGACCCGGGTACTGCAGCTCGCCCTCTATGCGACGCGCTATCTCCTCGGTGAGCGTCGCCATTTTCTGATCGTCAACGTGATCGGGATTGACAATGACTCGAACTTCACGACCGGCCTGGATGGCGAACACCTTCTCGACACCGCTGTAGCTGGACGCAATGCGCTCCAGTCCTTCGAGCCGGCGAACGTACGTGTCGAATGCCTCACGACGGGCACCCGGACGCGATCCGGAAATCGCATCGGCCGCCTGAACGAGCACCGACACCTCTGTCTCGTGAGGCACATCATCGTGATGCGCCGCGATGCAGTTCACCACCAGCGGATTCTCTCCATACCTGGTCGCCATCTCGACGCCCAGCTGCACGTGAGTTCCCTCGTGCTCGTGCGTAAGGACCTTGCCGATGTCGTGCAACAGCGCGCCGCGTTTGGCGAGTGCCACGTCGAGACCGAGCTCGGCGGACATGATGCCAGCCAGCCAGGCGACCTCCTTGGAATGTGCGAGGATGTTCTGACCGTAGCTGGTACGGTAGTGCATGCGCCCGACGAGCTTGACCAGTTCCGCGTGCAGACCGGTTACTCCAACCTCATACAGCGCCTGCTCGCCCATCTCCTGAATCGATGCGTCGACTTCCTTGCGCGCCTTGGCGACCACTTCCTCGATGCGCCCGGGATGGATGCGGCCGTCGGCCACGAGCTTGCTGAGCGCGAGTCGCGCTATCTCCCGCCGCACGGGATCGAACCCCGAGACGACCACCGTGTCGGGCGTGTCATCGATGATTACATCGACTCCGGTGGCAAGCTCGAAAGCGCGAATGTTCCGCCCTTCGCGGCCGATGATGCGGCCCTTCATCTCATCGTTCGGAAGAGCGACGGAGGACGCGGTAATCTCCGCGGTGTGCTCGGCGGCGATGCGCTGCACGGCGAGTGCTACGATCTTGCGCGCCTCACGTTCGGCGGTGCGCTTGGAGCTCTCCCGTATCTCGCGCAGCCTGTTCGCGGCCTCGGCGTGCGCTTCGTTCTCGATGCGGCTGATGAGCTCGGCTTTCGCCTCCTCCCCAGTCATGCCGGCGAGCAACTCGAGTTTGCGCCTCAGTTCCAGCACCATCCGCTCGATCTCTTCCTCACGGTCGGCGATCACCTTCTCGCGACGCCCAACGTCGCTCGCCTTCCGGCCTACCTCTTTCTCTCGCTGTTCGAGCAGATCGAACTTGCGGTCCAGTGCGGACTCTCGCTCCTGAACTCGCCGTTCACCGCGTTCAACCTCCTCACGTCGCTTCGAGGCCTCGAGCTCCCACTGCTCGCGGAGGCGGATGTTCTCTTCCTTGCCTGCGACGACCGCGGCCTTGCGCAGCGATTCCGATTCTCGCTCGGCTTCGCCGATGATGCGTTTTGAGGTTTCCTCCGCCGAAGTCCTTGCCGCGATCTGAGCGGCTAGTTCGCTCGACCGCCCCAGCTTGCGCCCCCAAAAGAAAAATGCCGCGATGGCGATGAGGGCAACTACGCCAACTGCGGCCAGCATGACGGGATCAATCATATATGATCTATTTGATACCCCGGCGACGTAGCCGAGGCAGTTTCGTGGTACCGCGAAGGGGGCGAAACCGAAGCGGCAACCCGGCAACTCGCCGACGTAGGGCGTGAAGCGGGGCTCCTAACTCGCGGTCTCCCTTGAAGCTACGTCTTCGCGGGGACTCGTCCGCAAGCTACCGCTCGCCGACGCAAAAGGCAAACGGGATACGTCAAAAGGCGGGAAAGGGGCGACATAGAGGAAAAAGCGGGAAAAGGGAAAGGGAAAATGGGAAACGTGGGCATTGCCTGCACGTTTCCCATTTTCCGTTTCCCTTTTCCCGCTTAAACTATGTCTGGTCGTCCGTGTGCCGCCGTGCCGGCGGCAGCCAGCGCCGGACTTCGGCAGCAAGGCTGGTCAGGCGCTCGGTGGTCTCCTCACGTGACGCCCGCTCGCGGAAGAGCTGATCCGTGATCTGCA
>JBPCLX010000049.1:0-2679 GCA_051002815.1 Gemmatimonadaceae bacterium | reverse complement strand
GTCTATGTACAGCACTATCACACCGATCTCGTCGATATGGCCATCGAGCATGATGGTGGGCGAGCCGTCCGGATTCACTACCGCAATGCTGTTTCCCGCGACATCGCCGCGTACCTCAGCGGCGAAGCTGCGCGCCTCGTCGCGCCATACCTTGGCAACGGCCGTTTCGTAGCCCGAGGGGCCGGGTGTGTCGAGCAATTTCTTGAGGAAGACTAAGGATCGGTCCGGAAGCATGGCGTGGAGGCGGGTAGGTAGTCGAGGTTTTACTCAGATGGAAACTAACGTCATCGGGCCGTCACCGTCCCAGCCCGGGCGCGCGACACGCGGAAGGGAGTCTCGTGGGAATAATCGCGGCAATCGTCAGCGCGCCGTCATTCGGCGGAGGTTAACCGGCGGGACGGGCCGAGGTCACCGCCTCGAGGCACCCGCAAGGGGCGGCTTCCACCGTGTGGGAAGGCCACGATCCTCCCTGGCCAAGCGGTGCGATCGGCGGTCTGATCGCTAGGTTCGCCGGATCGGAAAGAGGATGAACGACGCGAGCATGATGAACAGGCCGATGATGAACCACTGCGCGTTTCCGCTCAGGAAGTAGTAGACGCCTCCAAACAGTGCCGCCGATTCACCGATCGCCCACGCAATGACCAGCAACGAGCGTTCCCCAGTATCGGGGCGACGCCCGAGGCGCGCGCGGAGTACGAGCAGGAACACCACGGCCAGTACGAGCACAGCCAGCATTACCGTGTACAGCGTATTCAACACGTCAGGCGCCGCGGGCTCCCAGTTGGCCCCTCGCTGCACGTAATACGTCACGGCCCCGAACATCAGCACGCCCGCCAGCAAGGCGATGCGTATGACCGCCAGCGAGCTGGCCGGAGGCGGGGAGCGGCGCGAGGGAATGCGGGGATTAGTCACCGACATTGGCTTCCTATGGATTGCCCGGCGTCGCCCAGAGTGAATCGCGATAGACCGCCTCGCCACCGATGAACGTGCCGAGAACGCGGGTACCTAGCAGCGAACTGTCGGCTACCGACATGATGTCCCGATCGAGCACCACGAAGTCGGCATACTTGCCGGTCCGTAGTGATCCCATTATCGACTCCTGGAAAGCAGCGTGCGCCGGCCAGATCGTCATGGACCGGAGCGCCTCCTCGCGGGTCATCTTCTCGTCCGGATACCATCCGCCCTCCGGCCAGTTTTTCGCATCCTGCCGGGTAATGGACGAATGAAACGAGATGAGCGGATTCACCCGCTCGACGGGAAAGTCACTCCCATTCGGAATGATCAAGCCGGTGTTGAGCAGCGCACGCCAGGCATACGCACCCTTGATGCGCTCGGGGCCGACTCGCTGCTCGGCCCAGTACATGTCGCTCGTCTGATGGCTGGCCTGCATGGAGGGAATGACATCCATCGCCGCGAAGCGGGGAACGTCGTCAGGGTGAAGGATCTGCGCGTGCTCCACGCGGAACCGGTGATCCGTCGTCGGGACTTCGGCCAGCGCCTGCTCGAATGCATCGAGCACGACCTTGTTTCCGCGGTCGCCAATGGCGTGGACGTTCAGCTGGAAACCGTTCTGCAGTGCCCGCACCGCCACCTCGCGGATCCGCTCGGGCGGCACGAGGAGCAGTCCGTTGTGAGACGGTTCGTCGGTGTACGGATCGATGAGCGCCGCGCCGCGCGACCCTAACGCGCCATCGGCGCTCAGCTTGATCGCCCGGATCCAAAGGCGACCATCATGAATGGCTTCCTGCGGACCGCGCTCGAAATAGTGCGCCAGTGTCGAGTCGCCGCCACGGATCATGACGTAGTTGCGAAGATTGTAATTTCCTTCGCGCGCCAGCTCCTCGTAGACGTCGATGACCTCGCGTCCCACGCCAGCGTCATGCACGCCGACCAGTCCCCACCTGTTCGCCTCGGCGATCGCCGCCAGCACGGAGGTCCGCACCTCCTCGCGAGGCGCGGGCGGAATCACCCGGCCCACCAGGCTCATCGCGCCATCTACCAGCACTCCGGAGGGTGAGCCGTCGCGCAGGCGCTCGATCCGGCCGCCCTCCGGATCCGTGGAGGCGCTCGTCAAACCTGCCTCACGCATGGCCGCTGCGTTGACGAGCGTGGCGTGTCCGTCGATCCGGGTGAGCACCACCGGGTGATCAGGAACGGCGCGCGACAGGGCTTCATGGCTGGGGAATCGCGTGTCCGGCCAATCGTTCTGATCCCAGCCGCGCCCCAGAATCCACGTGCCGGCCGGCACCTCAACTGCTCGCGCGACTACACGGGCGATCACGGAATCGTAGGACTCGGTGTCGACCAGGTCTACGTTGCGTAGCGCAGCGCCCAGGCCCGCGAGATGCGCGTGCGCGTCAACCATGCCTGGGATCACCGTGTGCCCCTGCAGGTCCAATAGCTCAGTCTCGTCGCCGCGGAACGCCATCGCGCCCGCGGAATCGCCCACGTAGACCAGGCGACCCCCTGCGGACGCAATGGCGCTCGCATTGGGCAAGGAGTCGTCGACCGTGTAGATGCGCCCGTTGTAAGCGATCAGGTCAGCTGAGCCGGCGGCGCCGTCGCATGCGAGAACGCCGAACGCCGTCAGAAAGGCGGCACTGCGAAATGAGCGGAGAATCATGCTGCCGATGTTAGCCGTTGGGCTGCCGGCAGGGAAGTAACCTCACTTCTCGCTCG
>JBPCLX010000048.1:0-7239 GCA_051002815.1 Gemmatimonadaceae bacterium | reverse complement strand
GCGCCCGCCGCTCGCGCCCATCGCCGACGATGCTGACGACGAGGTCGCGCTCCGCCAACCTTCGCAGAGAATCGATCAGAACGTCGGCACCTTTCTCCCGTCCCAGTCGTCCGACCCACCCGACATGGCGAATGCCCGGCGGCACCCCCATCACCTGGCGAGCTTCGTCAGGCGCGGCGAATGCCGTACGGCCACCGTAGGCGTTGGGCACTATGTGCAGCCGGTCACGGGGGATGCCCG
The DNA here is from genome assembly GCA_051002815.1 of Gemmatimonadaceae bacterium. GTDB lineage: Bacteria > Gemmatimonadota > Gemmatimonadetes > Gemmatimonadales > Gemmatimonadaceae > JALZIF01. The sequence goes on along the minus strand of JBPCLX010000048.1, from coordinate 6,999 downwards.
CGATGGAAAGCTGCTCGGCGAGAGGCATCGACACGGAAACGACCGCGTCAAAGCCGCGGAGCGCGCGGCATTGCACGCGCTCGTACATGCGATTCTTCCACCCGCCGCCTGGAAGACGGTGCGCGTTGTTGATGATCGGCACGAGGGCCGAGCGTGCCCCCGCGGCGCCCACGACATCGGCGCGATAGCCATGCGAATGCACGACCGCTGGCTGCAACTCGCGACAAACGGCCGCCACTGCAGCGCGCTCGCGCAGATAGCGCCGTCCGGGAAAGACCAGCGGGATCACCTCCACCCCATCGGATCGAAGCGCGTCGACCCATGGATGAGGCCGATCGCTGTCCAGCACTGCCGCCACCCTTGCAGTGTGCCCACGCCGCATGTGACCTGACGCGAGAGCGCGCACGACGCTCTCCAGTCCACCTACCGCACCCGGTGCCACCAGATGAAGGACCGAGATCGGCGTTATCGGATCGCGCCAGTCGGAAGGCATTACCGGGAGCGGGATCCCACGCCCGCCGACTCCAGCTCGCCGGCGGCCGGCGACGGGGAAAGCTCCACCCGGCGTCCGGTGGCGGAGGAGTTGTAGCACGCTGCAATCACTTCCATCACATCCCGGCCATCCTGCGCCGTGGCCGGAGGACGGGTGCCGTCGCGAAACGCGTCCAGCGTCTTCTCGAGAAGCACGCGCGTCGCAACCATCGCCGGATCCTTCGGATTCTTTCCTATTATTGAGCGCGCGTGACCTTCCTCTCGCCAGGCAAGACCAGACACGCCATACTCCACACGCAGGTGCGGCTTGGTGTTGCGCAGCATGCCCGCGCTGACCCGTGCCCGGCCGCCAAACGAAGCGCGCAACGACGTGCCTGACGTTTCGGCCCGAACCTCGAAGAACTGTGTCTCGCCCTTGCACAAGCGGTTCTGTATTACCTGCGCCAATCGCCCGCGCGAAAACTCCATGGTCACCAGCGCTACCGCATCACTCTCCTCGTCGCGAACTCCGCAGGTCGAAACGTTCGCGGTAACCGCAACCGGCTTCTCGCCGAAAAGCGCCATGAGGAAATCGACTAGATGAATTCCCGCCTCGTAGAGCGTTTGAGTCAGGACCTCTCCGCGCCAACCCGGCTCCGCCCAGGGTGGCAGATCCATGTTCTGCCACGCCTGCGCGAACACCACGCCTCCAGGCTGCTCAGCCGCCGCGTCGCGTACGGCGCGGAAGATCGCCATCTCGCGAAATTCGTGGTTGAGCGCAATGCGCTTTCCGGCCGCATCGGCGGCGGCGATCAACCGGTCCGCTTCGTCGAGCGTCGACACGAACGGCTTCTCGCAAATGACGTCGCAACCGGCGTCGATGGCCTGCATGCAGAGTTCGGCGTGCGTGTGCGGAAGCGTGCCGATGATCACGACATCGGGGCGCGCCTCCGCTAGCATCGCTTGGAGCGAGGAAAACACCGGTACCCGAAAGCGCTCCGCGGCCAGCGTACGGCGCGCGGCGTCGATATCGGCCGCTCCCACCACCTCGGCCGAGCTGATGCCCGCGAGCGCAGGAAGATGAAGCGTGGAGCCTGCGTTACCGCAGCCGACCACGGCAATGCGAGTTTTAGTCATGTCAGGAATGAGACGGGCCAGCCCGGGAAAAGCTCAGCGTCCGACTTCGACCATCTTGTTGTAAACCAGTCCCACGAACCGCCCAAGGACGTATCCGATGACGAACAGATAGATGAAGCCGACGAGGCTGCCAAGAAACGTGACACTGTAGCCCGGCAGAAAGACGCGCAGCAGCTGCAGGTGCGCCCCGACATCCGGGCCGCCCTTGAGCACCAGCACATTAGTGGCGACGAACAAGCCACCGCCCAGCAACAACCCCATCGCGATACCCCAGGCGCGGGCATTCAGCCTGACGAGTGCCGCATTGAGATCCTGCTCCTGGGCGATGAGAGTCTGATCGGGCGGAATGACGGTCGGCATGCTGAGACGGTCAGATGTGATCGAGAAAATCCGCGGTCGCGCCAAGCTCACCGCGCGTACGGGAAATGAAGATGGAAATAGCGAGAGCCAGATTCCGGCAGAAAGCAATGAACCATCCGGCGACGAACCCTACGACGAAGCCCCAGAGCAAACCCACGAACGCACCACCCCACGTGACCGTGTAGCCGTAGAAATACTGGGCCAGCAGGTACAGGCTCACGTCCGCGTTGCGCAGCAGCACAATGGCCGTTGCGGCAAAGAACACGATTCCCGCCGCACTGCCGAGCGCGACCCCAAACGCCCGCTTGTGCAGCGGCGCGAAGGCGAGGGCGAGCGTCGGCGACAGCTCTTCCGCGCCTGACGAGCGACGCAATGCCCTCGGTTCGGTCACGCGCTCACCGATCGCTTGGCGGGAACGGGGGGCCACGTTTCGAGACCTACTTCTGCGTAGGCTTCGACGGTCGGGTCGGGGCGTGGGGCCCCAACGGTTTCGTGAAGGAGCCATCCGAATGTGAAGGAGACGATGTTCAACGAGTAGTACAGAAGATTGAGCGGAACGACGGCCAGAGCGAACCCTATCCCCCGAATTCGCGCAAAGAACGCGTAAAGACGGGCATTCGTGATCAGAACCGGCAACAGCCATAGTCCGGCGGGGAGCAGCCACGCCGCATAACCGAAGAGCAGTGCCAGGGCGATACACAGCCACGACAGTGCAACGAAGGCCGTGTTCACCTTCTCCACTACTCGCAGATTGAGTGTAGCGGTACGCATACCGTCGCTCTTGGTCATCAGCAGCCGCGTCCACGGCACGCCGCGATCGTTCAGATCGGTCTTGATGACCTGCCACAGCGACCAGCGTTTGAGATGTGAACCCTGGATCTCCGGACGAATGACGATCCGGTGGCCGAGCGCCGTGATTCGGTGCCCCAGCTCGATGTCCTCGATTTGCGGACGCGAGTAGTGCCACTCGTCGTACATTCCCGCCTGATGAAAAATGTTGCTGCGTATTGCTCCGCACCCCGCCCAGAACGTCTCGGCCTCCCCAGCGTTCTGGTGGTGCACGTAATGATGGAGAAGGTTGCGATATTCGCTCACCACTCCCTTCGCCGGCGGACAGTCGTCGTAGGAGCCGAAGACCGCGCTGACGTCAGGCTCGGAGGCGAATACCTGGGCGAAGAGCCGCAAGGCGTCGGCGTGCACGAGTACATCAGCATCGACGAAGACGACATTCTCCCCGCGGCAGACCTCGAACCCCCGGTTTCGCGCGTATGCCGGCCCGTGAGGCCGGCCAGGCAGGCGCACTACGGTATCGGCATAACGCGCTGCAACGACCGCTGTCTCGTCGTCCGAGGCATCATCGACGACGATCAACTCCCAGCATTCGCGGGGCAAGTCGCTGGCTGCCAGCGCGGCGAGCGACCTGCGCAACACGGCGCCGCCGTTATGCGCTGGGACCACTACCGACAGATACGGGTGTTCAGGACTCATGGTTACTCCGCGGCAGTCGCCAGCGCGGCACGAACACGCCGAGCGCCCGACCGCACCCACAGGTATTGCCGGAAGCGTGGAGTTCCGTACGCCTCCAACCACATTCCCGCTCGGAAATAGTACATGTCCAGCCGGGGCAGGCGTGCCGGCCGTTCGCGCCCTCGCAACGGACGCAATTCGGTCGTTAGAGCCCAGCGAAAACCCCCGGCCGCTTGCGCGCCCGCGTCATCCACGCTCCCGTAAGGATAGGCGAATACCGCCGGCCGCACACCAAGCTCCCGCTCGATGTGGTCGGCCGATCCGCCGATCTCATCCTCTAGAGCATCGGCTGGCAGCCCTGTCAGATGTGGATGGGTACGGCTGTGCGCGCCAATTGTGAACCCCATTTCACTCATCCTGCCCAATTCCGGCCAGTCCATTAGCGGAAGTGTGGGAATGTCGTGAGCGCACGTGCCGCGCCAGGCGTTGGTTCCTCCCACATGTTCGCTTACAACGAAGACCGTGGCGGGCAGTTGATGGCGCGAGAGCAGGGGAGCGGCAATTTCGGCGAAGTTCGCGAAAGCGTCATCGAAGGTCAGCGCGACTGCATCGACGCCGGGCGGAAGAGCCATCAACTCATCGACCGTCACGACGCGCACGGCACCCGATGCCAACCACTCGACCTGACGGCGAAACGCGTCGGGACCGATCGAGATCACCGACGACGAGTCGTCGATCGAATGGTATGTGAGGATCGCCTTCACGCTGCTATTCCCGCATCCAGCGCCTGCACGATCTCCGTCGCTCCACGGGCGCGCGCCAAGCGCTTCAGCAGATCGAAGAATCGCGGCATGACGGCCGATTCAGTCCAACGCTCGGTGAATCCCCGATAGGCCGCGGCGGCGAGCCGGTCGCGATAGCCGGGCTGGTGCTGCATGCGTCGCAGTGCGGCTTCGAGTTCGTCAGGCGAACGAAAGGTTTCGCCGCCGCCGCAGGCATCGACAAGTTCCGGAAGCGGCCCGATTCGGCGAGCGATGACCGGCGTGCCACGGCGGAACGCCTCGATGATGACGAAGCCAAAGGTCTCGAATCCGGCAGTGGGAACGAGCGACGCGATTGCGTGCGCGTTATAGCGGCTCACATCGGCCTGCGATATGGTGCCCAGAAACCTGACCCGCGGGTTGCCGGCGGCAATCGCCTCGAGCCGGCGGCGGTGCGTCCCATCCCCGGCGATGACCAGGTCTGCGTCGGTGTAACGCGCGAAAACCGGAATGACGTCATCGAGCCCCTTGATCCGCTCGAGACGCCCGACGAACAGAAAGTACGGACGCTCGTGTGGGGATGCTCCCTCGGCGATCGGGCGCAGCGAACCAGCGTCAGGATCGGGCAGAAATCCCGGCAACACTTCCATGTCGTGCGGGAATCCGAACTCCCTGTGCTTTGCCCGGCTGAATTCGCTCAGCGCAATGAAGCTGTCGATGTGGCGCAGCCCGCGGTCGAGTGCGCCGGTGTGACGCCAGAGCTGAGGTGGCCGGTGATGGTGAAGTACACATTCGAAACATTCGCGGCCGGTGCACGCCTCGCGATTGTGCCGCCAGAGCACGTGAGTCGGGCAGACGAGCCAGTGCTCCCATGCCGTATAGAGCTTTATTCCGCTCCCCATCTCGAGCACACCCGGTCCACCTATCGCTGAGACGTTATGAAAGTTGATGACGTCGAAGTGGCCGGCATTCAGAATGCGTCGTATCGCCGCACCATTGACGAGCGGCCGCCCCAACTGATGAGTGAGCAGCACCGACAGTGGCCCGACGCTCGAGCGCAGCCGGTGGACGGTGATCCCCTCCTCCTCGGTTATCGTCGTTGGGGCCGGTCCGGTGCGCAACAGCTCGTATGCGTCGGTGTCGCAGATTACCGTGACGTGATGTCCGCGCCTTGCCAGCGCCCGCGCCCATCGCTGCGCACCAATTCCGTCGCCGCCGAAGTTATGCGGCGGATAGAACGTGGTGACGAATGCGAAGCGCAGGGCCGTCATGCGGCCGCCTCGCGCAGCGCGCCGAGCGTCCGCTCGGCACCCGCCGCCCAGGTCATGGAGGCGGCTCGCTCGCGCGCGCATGAGCCGAGCTTATCGCGCTGGGCGCTATCGTCGAGCAAGGTGGTCATCGCCCGTACGAGTGCCGCTTCGTCCCGTGGAGCCAAAAAAAAGCCACCTCCGGCCAGTAGCTCGGGCAGCGGGCTGGAGGTCGTCGCGATCACGGGCGCGCCGCATGCCGCGGCTTCGACGGCTGGAAGCCCGAAGCCTTCGCTCTGCGAAGCGAGCACGAGTGCCGCCGCACCGCTATGCAAGTGGCGAAGATCCTCATCCGAAACGAATCCGGTCCACCGCACCAGCTCGGCCGTGCCCGCCCGCGCCACCGTTTCGCGAATGTGGTTCTGGTCGCTGTGGAACACGTCCTCGCTGATCGAGCCGACCAGGAGCAAATAGGGTGCGTTGCCGTTTCGGTTCGAGGCCACGGCTGCATGAGCGCGCACCAGGGCGTCGACGTTCTTGTGCGGATTGAAGCCGCCAACGTATGTGAACCATGCCGCTCCCTCGGGAACGCCATATCGCGCCGCCATCGCCGAGCTCTCCATTTCATTCTCGCTCGGGCGGTATGCGGCCGCGGGTGCCGCCCCAACGATCCGAATGCGGTCCGGCCGAACGCCCACGACTGACGCAATCTCGCGCGCGGAGTATTCCGACGACGTCAGCACTATCCGGCACTGGCGAAGCGCCAGCCGGACCTTGGCCTTCCAGAACATGCGGGCACGCGCGCTGGGCAGCGTGAGCTCCGGATACCTTTCAGCGATGGCATCGTGAACGGTTACGACGGCGCGTTGTCCGGGCACAAGTGGAAAATAGCTGTATACCGATGGGAAGAAGAACACATCGGGACGCTCGCGCGCCACCGCGCGCGAGAATCGCAGCATGTCGCCTAGCGAGCGGCTGCCATCCGAGGCCGCCGCAACCGCCGGCGCGACGCGCTGCTCCACCAGCACCACCCGAACGTTCGGCGCGTTCCGCGGCAGCCGTTCCGCCGACAGCGGATCCGCGAAGAAGACGAACTCGTCAGCGGGCGATACCTCCACCATGGCACCGAGTAGTTCGCGCGCGAACCGACCGTAGCCCCGACCGTTCGCCCAACATGCGGCATCGACGCCAATGCGCATGCATCAACCGCTGGCTGCTGCGGCTCGCCGTTCGAGCGAGGAGGGGAGTAACGGCTTCTTTTCGTCGACCTTCTGCTCCTCGTGATAGTCAAAATCGGTGTTCACCGACCAGATGTCGTGCGACGCGCCGTTCATGTTCTGCACGGCCATCATCGCCGTAAGCATCGAATGGTCCTGGTTGTTGTACTTGTGCATTCCATTCCGACCGACCGTATGCAGATTCGGTATGCGGTCGATGAAGCTGCGTACACCGTCGAGATGCTCGCGATACACGGAGTCGTACACGGGATAGGCCTTGGGCATGCGCACCACCGTTCCATCGACGACCTTGCTCGCGTCGGCGAGCCCGAGCTGCGC
>JBPCLX010000047.1:0-14986 GCA_051002815.1 Gemmatimonadaceae bacterium | reverse complement strand
TCCGGGTGGACGCGAACGCTGCCTGGACGCCGAAGCAGGCGCTCGGCATGATGGACGTGCTGGTCGAGTGCGGCGTCGAGTTCGTCGAGCAGCCGCTGCCGCCGCACGACATACCCGGCATGCGTTTCGTGCGTGAGCGCGCGCCGCTTCCAATCATCGCCGACGAGTCCTGCCTTACTAATACAGATATTCCGCGGCTGGTTGGCGCCGTCGATGGTATCAACATCAAGCTGGCGAAGTGCGGCAGTCTCCGTGAAGCCACGCGGATGATCGGCACCGCGCGTGCGCACGGGCTCCGTGTAATGATGGGATGCATGATCGAATCCAGCCTTGGCATTGCCGCCGCCGCGCACCTTGCCCCGCTGCTCGATTATGCGGACCTCGATGGTCCGGCGCTTCTGGCCAACGACCCCTTTCAGGGTCCATCGATCGCCGGTGGCAACATCCGCATTCCCAACGAATCAGGCCTCGGCGTAAGCCGCGCCTGACGAACCATGCCAACCAGCCATCCGTTGCTGCCAATGCTCCTTCGATCAATTCTGCCCCTCGCCATCGTCTGCACCCTCGCGTCTGCGGCGGCGCCGACCGCCGCGCAGCAGCTCCCGATGCAGGCCCTCGCCGGTCAATCCCCCGTGTTCGGACCGGCGATGGACCGCGCTCGCGCGATCGTTCGTGACAGCATGACGGCGAACGGGATTCCGGGTATCTCCGTCGCCGTCGCCGTAGACGGCAAGGTGGTATGGACGGAAGGCTTCGGCTTTGCCGACGTCGAGAACCGCGTACCGATCACGCCCGAGACACGGATGAGGATCGGAAGCGTGTCGAAGAGCGTGACGTCCGCCGCCGTCGGTCTGCTGGTGCAGGAGGGAAAGCTGGACCTCGATGCGCCGGTGCAGCGTTACGTACCATCGTTCCCGAACAAGCCGCAGCAGATCAGCACCCGCCAGCTGGCTGGGCATCTGGCAGGGATTCGGCATTATCGCGGTAATGAAATGCTGTCGACGCGGCCGTACGAATCGGTCACCACTTCGCTCGACATCTTCAGGAACGACACACTGCTTCATCCTCCCGGTTCCAGATACTTCTACTCATCCTACGGTTGGAATCTGATCAGCGCCGCGGTCGAGGGCGCGGCCGGGGAACCCTTTCTCGCCGTAATGCGGGAGCGTGTGTTCGAGCCGTTAGGGCTTCGATCGATCGTCGCCGAGCACATGGACAGCCTCATTCCGTATCGGGCACACTACTACGATCGGGGACGCAACGGCGCTCTTCGTAATGCCCCGTACGTGGATAACAGCTACAAGTGGGCGGGTGGCGGCTTCATCTCCAATACCGAAGATCTCGTGCGCTTCGCCTCGGCACTGCTGCAGCCGGGATTTCTCGAGGCGCGCACGCTGACGACGCTGTTCACTCCAATGCGCACGACGAGTGGCGAGGACACGCACTACGCAATCGGTTGGCGGGTCGACACGGACAGTGCCGGTCGCCGGGAGATAGCGCACAGCGGCGGATCGGTCGGCGCCAACGCCTTTCTCGTGCTCTACCCAGAGCAAAGGGTGGTGGTGGCGATCCTTTCCAATGCCACTGCCCGGTTTGTTGGCGGCGGCACCGGTGGACGACAGATCGCGGCGTTGTTCATGCCGCGCTGACGGAGGGGAATGACGCCGCCGGCCTCGCGCCTCATCGAGGTCGCGCTTCCGCTTCCGCTGTTTCAGACGTTCACCTACGCGGTAGATGACACTCGGGGCAACCCGGTCGTGCCGGGATCGCGCGTGCTCGTTCCCGTGCGATCACGCCGTGCGATCGGAATCTGTCTCGGCGATGCCACCGTTCCGGTAGCCCGGCCGCGCGCCATTCTCGACGCACCGGACGCGTACCCGGTCCTGTCGCCGGCGCTCCTCGCACTCTGCCGGTGGATCGCCGACTACTACATAGTCCCGTTAGGAATCGTGTTGCGTGCGGTTCTGCCCGCGGCGCTCACCGGCGCCGACACGCCGCGGCCAGTCACGCACACACGGCGCACGGCGACCATAGCAAAATCGCTGCCGTCGCTGCAGGAGCGGGATGCACTGTTTGGCCGCGCGCTACGCCAGCGCGCGCTGTACGAGGCACTCGAATCGCTCGGTGGTGAGGCTGACGTATCGCACCTGACGACGCAGCTGGGCTTCGCCGGCGGCCTCGTTCACGCGCTGGCGACCAAGGGACTCATCGCGCTGCGAACCGACGAGGTGCGTCGCGATCCATTCTCGGATCGTCCCCGTGCCGCTGCGGTCGCCCACCTGCCGACGGTGGCACAACAAGAGGCAATCGCCGCGCTGACGAGGGCGGATGCCGGCGAGGTGTTCCTGTTGCGCGGGGTCACCGGAAGCGGCAAGACGCTCGTTTACCTCGAGTACCTGAAGGAGGTCGTTCAACGCCGGGGCCGGAGTGCAATCGTGCTGGTTCCGGAGATTGCGCTCACCCCGCAGACGGTGGACCGGTTCCGCGCCGTGTTTGGCGACCTCGTCGCCGTGCTGCACTCGGCGTTAGGTGAGGGGGAGCGATACGACGCCTGGCGGGCGCTCGCCGAGGGCAAGGCGCGCATCGTCGTCGGCGCGCGCTCGGCCATTTTCGCGCCCCTCGCCGATCTCGGAGCGATCATTCTGGATGAGGAGCACGAGACCAGCTACAAGAACGGCGAAGCGCCCCGGTATCACGCCCGGGACGTGGCCATTGTTCGTGCCCGCGGCGAAGGAGCCGTCGTCGTACTTGGAAGCGCCACACCCAGCCTGGAGAGCTGGCGCAACGCGGAGCAGGGCAAGTTCCGCCTGCTCACACTGCCCGATCGAGCCGGCTCCGGTCGCATGCCACAGGTCTCCGTCGTGGACCTGCGCGTCGGCGCGCGGCCGGCCATGCCTGACGAACCGCCGGATCCTTTCAGGCGCGTGATCGGTCAGGCGATCGAGGACGGCCTCCGCGAGCGCATCGAGCGCGGCGAGCAGTCGATCCTGCTTTTGAACCGGCGCGGGTACGCCGCCTTCGTGCAATGTCGCGCCTGCGGCTACGTTGCCGCCTGTCCAAACTGTTCCATCTCCCTGACGTACCACCGCACGCCGGAGCGTCTCGTCTGCCACTATTGTCGTTATGAGGAGGCGCCGGCCGACCGTTGTCCGCGCTGCGCCGGAAGCACAATGCGACAGCGCGGGCTGGGGACTCAGCAGGTGGAGCGGCTGCTCGGTGAACGCTTTCCCCGCGCGCGAATCGCCCGCATGGACGTGGATACGACGAGCGGCAAGTGGGCTCACGCGACCATACTCGATCGGGTCGCCCGTGGGGAAGTGGACATCCTGCTAGGTACGCAGATGATCGCCAAGGGGCTCGACTTTCCCAACGTGACCCTCGTTGGCGTGATCGACGCCGACGTGGGTATCAATCTTCCCGACTTTAGAGCCTCCGAGCGATCGTTTCAGCTGTTGAGTCAGGTGGCGGGGCGGGCGGGGCGCGGACCGAAAGGTGGATCGGTCATCATTCAGACCCGAATGCCCGCCCACCATTCCGTTCGCCACGCACTCACGCATGACTACCTGGCATTCGTCAGGGAAGAGATGCCGGGTCGTGCCGAGCCGGCGTACCCGCCAATGATCCGGCTCATCAACGTGATCGTCAGCGGCACCGCGGAGCTACCTACCGAGGAGCTGTCACAGCGGGCTTCTGCCTGGCTAGTAGAAGGCGCGGCACGCTCGGAGCGCACGCGGATCACCGTGCTCGGTCCCGCCCCGTGTCCCATCGAGCGAATTCACAAGCGCTGGCGGTGGCACGTGGTGCTGAAAAGTGAGCACGCGGGCGCCCTCGGATCGCTCGCCCGAGCGTTACTCGAGCGATTCGAGATCCCGGCGCGCCATGGCTTGCGCATCGCCGTCGATCGCGATCCAGCCTCGCTGCTCTGATCGCGCTTGTTTCCCCATCTCGCCCCGAACATCTTTCGAATGTGAGCGCTTTCCCCCATCCCGACCTGGACCTGCCTCGATTCGCGCAGGCCCCCGACGCGCGATTCGTTGCCGCTCCGGCGGACGGAGTTCTGCCGGAGGGCTTTTTTTCGACCACCAACCTTCCGACCTACGTCAAGGTGGGCGGGGCGTGGCGCATGCCGCGCGAGCCGCGAATGGATTCGGCTCTCGTGCTGGATAGCCAAGGCGAGCTGTGGGTGCGGGAAGGGCGTCGCGTTTGCGCCGGTGATCCGGTGGCTGTAGGCACATCGGAAGACGCGAGCGACGGGATCTTCGTTCATGGCGCTGCCTTTCTTGGCGATGCCGCAGAGGGCGAATTCAAGTTCATGACCAGCGAGGTGTCGCGCGAGAAGCCAATCGACTACTCGCTGATGGCGCGACTGCTCATCGAGGAGCGCGACCGAGACGGCTACCCCATCTGGGTGGCCGGACCTGCACTCGTGCACTCACGCGCCCGCGCCGACATGACCTGGTTCATCGAACAGGGGTTCGTCGGCGCATTTCTGGCCGGCAACGCCGTCGCCGTCCACGACATCGAGGCGTCGATCTTCGGCACCACGCTCGGAATGACCGGGAGCGGCGAAGCGAGTGCCGGCGGCCACGGTCTCCACATGCGCGCGATCAATCAGGTTCGGGCCGCCGGATCGATCGCTCGAGCGGTAGAGCAGGGAATGGTTACCGACGGGATCATGCATGCTCTCGTCAGGCACGGCGTTCCCTTCGTTCTCTGCGGATCGATTCGTGATGACGGACCGCTGCCAGGCGTCTACACCGACATCCTGGCGGCGCAGGACGCGATGAAGGTGCACACCACTCGTGCGACCATGGCGCTGCTCATTGCCACCGCACTTCACGCGATAGCGACCGGCAACATGCTGCCGGCGTTCGCTACCGAGCCGGATGGTTCCTTGCGCGAGCTGGCGACGATCTGCGTGGATTCATCGGAGTTCGTCGTGAGCAAACTCAAGGACCGTGGAACGCATCAGGCGTTCGGAGTCGTCACGAACGCGCAGGATTTCATGCACATCATGAGGCTGTACGTGGAACGGGAGCTGGACGCCAGAGCTCGTCAGGCATCGCCGGTCGCCGCCGTTGGCGCTCGATGAGCGCCGGGACGGGTATCGATCCTCGTGATCGCTTTCTGCGCGCCATCGTCGATGAGATTTCAGTTGACCGTATCGCCGAGATCCATCTTTTTCCGGCCCTGCGGAGCGGGGGACGCGAGACCGCGGTTGCGGTAGTCGCCGCCCGGGCGGACGAGGGCTTTGTGCAGGGTGAGCTGCCGCCACCGGTGGGCGAGACGGAGATGATACCGGTGGAGGAGTCTGCAAGCGCTCCGCCGGGAGAAGGTGGAGCGGACGGCGAGTCCCGCAGCGATCACTCTGTACCGATGGCCGGGGGGCCCCCCCCCGAAATCCAAGATGATACCGCTATCGCGGAAAGCTCCCATCATTCCGGTTTCGCCGACATCGATCCCACGCCGGACGACCGTCTGCCGCGGCTCGTCGTCTATAGCGCGGTTTATCGATGGACGCGCAAGGGACCGGACCGCGGCCAATGGGAGGTCGAGATCACCGCCGAGGCTGATGCGCCACTCTACGCGGTCGGCGACGTGGTGCGCGGCGTTCAGCGCCGTGCCGGCGACGAAGGCGAGCCCGAGCTGATCACCCCCGAGGCTCTCCGCGTCGCCCTCTCGGACCGTCCATGGGCAACGGGGATGTAATGGAGGCGTTTCGCGCCTATCTGCGCGATCGAAGCCTCCCTGTCACTCCGCAACGTGAGGCGATCGCCCGGGTCGTGCTCGCCGGTGACCGCCATCTCTCCGCCGACGAGATCGAACGCGAGTTGACCGTTCAGGGAATCATGATCGGCACTGCGACCGTCTACCGTACGCTGGAAGTGCTCGTGCGCAGCGGATTGGTGATGGAGCGTGACTTTGGCGAAGGTTTTCGTCGCTACGAGTCCACGCGCGATGTGCCGCACCACGAGCATCTGCTCTGCACTGCCTGCAACCGGGTGACCGAATTCCGGGACGAGAGGCTGGAACGCATGACGACTCTGCTTGCCGAGTCGAATGGCTTTCTCAGGCAGCGCCACCGGCTGGTCATCGAGGGAGTGTGCGCCGCATGCCGCCGGCGCGGTTCGAACATCAGTCCACGTTAGGTTTGGCCGCGTAGCGCGACAGCACCACGCGATGGATGTCGCGGGCATCCTCGAGTCTTGCGTCCGCCACCGGCAGCTCGGGCGGCGTGAGCAGAAATGGATACATCTGGTCGCCTCCCGCCGAGCCGTGCGCGCCCACCTGGTCGTCGAACGACACGATCTCGTACTCGTCGTATGCGCCGAAGATGACGATGTCCCCCGCGTTCGGTTGCTGGACCAGATCGCACACCGCACGCACCACGTAGGGTTCCTGCCCGTACGGCGCGAGCGGATTCCGCCCGCTCGTGACGCGGACTCTGTCGCCCTCGATGTTGGCGCGCCCCAACCGGCTTTCCAGCACCACCGTTTCGCCGTCACGCGTGGCCAGCAGGCCAATGCCGGGGTGGCGCAATAGGGCGCTGTAGAGGTGGGCGCGCCGCCGGTCGGACCCGATCTCCCGGCGACCGATCTGACTCTCGACATCGGCGAAGTAGACCAGCGCCAGGCACGAACTGTATGTCACGACCACCTGATGACGCTCATCCACGCGATACTTCTCGGGAAAGATGATCTCGCGCAGACCGTACCGGCTCCGCAGCCAGTCGCGCATGCGCCGGAGCGCGCGGCCGAAGCGACTGTGCCGCCGTCCGTAACTTCGCGCTGCACTCTCGATGGCGGCCGGTCCCATGTCGGCGTATTCGGTTCCTTCAGCCCTGCTCTCATGGACCGCCAGCGGCTCTCGCCCGCCAGGGCGATACCCATCGAGGATTTTCCGCACGGTGGTGCCGAGCGACTCACCGAATCGCACCCGGTAACTCACCGCCGGCGTCATGCCGTGATCGGAGAGTATCACCAGATCGTACGGGCGCGAGCTCGTTCCGCGAATTGCCCGCCAGATCTCCCGGATGCGCGCATCCGTTCGCTTGAGATCGGCCAGCGCCTCACGACTCGACGACCCGAAATGGTGTCCGAGCTCGTCGTACTGCATGAACGTGCTGTAGATGACCGGCACGCCGAGGTTGATGTCGAGCAGGATCGCCATCGTCTGCAGCTCGCGCACGATGACGTTCGTGAAGATCCGCAGCACCGGAAAGATTCCCTCGGCATGGGTGGCGCGTCCCCTGAACTCGCTTACCGCCCGCTCCCACTCCTGACGCAGCCATTCGCGAATGCCCTGGACCCCCATTCGCAACAACCGTATCGGGTGCATGAACAGGAGGAGCAGCATCCGCGTTCCACCCAGCCGCTCGAACACCGAGGTTCGCTCTCTGGTAGCCACGGTGAACGCCACGGTCTGGGCGTCGCCGTCCAGCAGATTCACGTAGCTCGATCCGCCCGCCAGCGCCCCCGGCGCGGTGATGCGATCCCGGATATATTGCACCCCGTGCGGGGCGTTGCAGGTTATGACCCGCCGTGCGTGCTTGTCGTAGAAGCGGAAGGCCGGGATTCCGCCGTTCTCGCCGTGAAAGATTCCCGCCTGACAATAGGGCGTCGCCGAGGGCAGGCCGCAGAACCATCGCCGGAGCGAGTACCCTTCCGTGTCGAGCAGTCGGGCAATCGTCGGACAGTAGCCTTGCTGGATCGCGCGGCGCAGGTCGGAGTACGCCAGCGCGTCGATCTGCAACATCACGATTCCGCGCCGGTCATCGCGAACGCGGCGCTCCCGCCGAAAGGCGAAGTACTTGACCGAGTAATACCAACGGAGCAGCGGCCCGGCACGTGAACGCCTCCGACGCTCCTTACCTGGAGTGTGCATGGACGATTCGACGTTGCTTGGCATGCTGCTGTTCTCGTTCTCGGCCGGCCTGCTCAGCTTTCTCTCTCCATGCGTGCTCCCACTCATTCCGAGCTACGTGACGTTCATTACGGGGATGAGCCTGGATGAAGTGCAACGGGCGCGCCGCGCCACGCTCATCCATTCCCTCCTGTTCATCGCCGGTTTCACACTGATCTTCCTCGCCCTGGGCGCCACGGCGACAGTATTCGGGCGCGTTCTGCTGGCCTATCGCGACTGGATCAGCCGCATCGGTGGAGTGCTGATCATAATTTTCGGGCTGTATCTGCTGGGCGTGCTGAATTTCGCATTTCTCACTCGCGAGCGGCGCGTACACATCGCCGACAAGCCAATGGGTTACCTCGGCACGGTACTGGTTGGAATCGCCTTCGGCGCCGGCTGGACCCCTTGCATTGGTCCGATACTCGGTTCGATCCTGATCCTTACATCGAGCACCGCGGAACTGGGAAAGGGTCTTCTCCTGCTCTTCGTGTACTCTCTCGGACTGGCAATCCCGTTCCTCGCAGCGTCGTTGGCGATGACCCATTTTCTCGGCGCGTACGCCAGGGCACGCCGCTATCTCGTCTGGGTGAACCGCATCGGCGGCGTGCTCCTGATTCTGGTGGGGCTGCTTCTCGTCACCGACTATTTCACCATTCTTGCCGGGTACCTGCAAGCGCTGACGCCGGAGTTTCTACGCGATCGGATCTGAGTGGCGGTCGCCATCGTCAGGTTTCATCCACGATGTGACGAGGCGTGCCAGCTCACGCGCCGGCACGGGCTTGAGAAGCACGGCGTGGCAGCCAGCCGCCAGGCAGCGGGCGCGGACTTCCGGATCGTCGTGGCCGGTGACGGCGACGCAAACGCGCGGAGCCCGTCCGAGCTCGCGCAGGCGCGTGAGAATCGTCAAGCCATCTCCGTCGGGGAGTGTGAGATCGAGCAGTGCCACGTCAGGCGGGTGGTCCGAATCCTCGACTATCGCCAGAGCCTGGGCGACGGTAGCCGCCTCGCTCACGGTGTGTCCCGTGGCTTCCAGTATGATCCGCATGGCACTGGATACCAGCGCGTAGTCCTCGACGACTAGAACGTGACCGTACACAGGATCGGTCTCACGGCCTTTCACCGTGCACCGGCAGGGTGAAATAGAAGCGGCTTCCCGCGCCCGGAGCGCTCTCGAGCCAGAGCCGTCCGTGATGCAGCTCGACGAACCGCCTGGCAATGCTCAGTCCGAGACCGGTTCCGTGGTGCTGGCGTGAAGTAGAGGCGTCCACCTGCGCAAATTCCTGAAAGATCAGTTCGTGATGTTCCGGGGCAATGCCGATACCGTTGTCACCTACCTCGACGAGCAGGGACTGTCCGAGCTCGCCGGTCGTTGTGCGGACGATGATCCAGACCCGCCCGTGGTCGGGGGTGAACTGAATCGCGTTGCCTAACAGGTTCGATAGAATGTGCCCGACCTTTTCGCGGTCGGCGAAGACACACGGCAGCTGCGGCTGGACGTCCATCTCCAGCGCGTGCCCTTTCTTGTCGATCAGCGACTGGTTGAGGTCGACCAGCGATTCGAGCAGTTCCTCGAGGGAAAATTCCACCCGGTCCAACGCGATCTGATGCGCCGCCGCGCGAGCGTGGGTCAGGATCTCGCCTACCATCTCGAGCAGCTGCCTTCCGGAATTGATGATCCCCGTCAGACTGTCCTGCTGACGCGGTGATACCGGGCCAAGAATTTCATCACGCATTATCTCCGCATGCGTTATGATCGCAGTGAGCGGCGTACGCAGGTCGTGGGAGATGTTGGCGAGAAAGCGGGTATCCAGCGACTGCCGCTCGCGCAGCTGCGCCAGCTCGCGTCCGTACTCGCTGACCCGGGCCTCCAGCGCGGCGACGTGGTCCACGGACAGCCGTTGGTCGGCCTGAGGGCGGTTCATGCCGTTCTGGTATCCCCAATTGAGTCGGAAGCCAACGCGCGAATACCCGGTTCGTCCTCCTCGAGTTCCTCCTCCAGGAGCTGGCGGTTGAGCAACGACCAGTATCGTCCGCCGGCCGCGATCAGCTCGGCGTGCTCGCCCTGCTCCACTACGCGGCCCCGTTCGAGAACGATGATCAGGTTGGCGTCGCGGATCGCGCTGACCCGGTGTGAGGCGATCACCGCGGTGCGCCCCGACAGGGCCTCGCGCAGACCGTGAAGGATCTCCGCCTCGGTGTGCGCGTCGACGGCCGACAGCGCATCGTCGAGTAACACGATGGCTGGCCGGCGCGCCAGGGCGCGTGCCAGCGCCACCCGCTGCTTCTGACCGCCCGACAGGTTGATGCCGCGTTCGCCAAGCATCGTGTCGAAGCCTCCGGGGAACCCGGAGACCGTCTCCTCCAGCTGTGCGACGCGTGCCGCCCACCGCCAGTCGCTGTCGTCAGGCACGCCGTAGGCCACGTTGGCGCCGATGGTCTCGCTGAACAGCAGGCTTTCCTGCGGCACCGCTCCTATCCCGGATCGTAACAGCTCCAGCGACACCTCACGACTCCGAATACCGTCGATGAGGATCTCCCCTTCCTGAGGATCGTACAGTCGCGGAATCAAGTCGATCAGCGCGCTCTTGCCACTTCCCGTCGCGCCTACCACTCCCAGTGTTCCGCCGGCCGGAATGGAGAATGACACACCGCGAAGCACCCAGCGCGGGGTCTCTCCGTCCGGAACGGGGTAGTGGAATCCAACACGGCGGAACTCGATCGATCGGCCGGCGTGAGACTCCGGCAGCGAACGCGGCTCGTCAGGCGTGGCTATCGTCGGCGCGATGGCGAACAGCTGGTTGAGCCGCGCCATCGAGGCCGACGCACGCTGAAACAGGTTGATGACCCACCCTAACGCTATCATCGGCCAGGTGAGCATCGCCAGATACAGACCGAAAGCAACGAATGAACCGACGCTGATTTCGCCCTGCACGACGAGCGAGCCGCCGAGTCCGAGCACTATTGCACCGGCGAGACCTGCCAGCAAGCCGAAGCCAGGGTTCATCAATCCCCAGAGCTTCACCAGGCGGATGTTGCGGCGTACATATTCGTCGTTCAGTCCACTGAACCTGTCGATTTCAGCGTCCTCCTGGCGATAGGCACGCACGACTCGCACACCGGAGATGTTCTCCTGGGCGTGCGTCGTGACCGTTGAAAAATGCTCCTGCACCGCCTCGAATCTGTCGTGAATCTCCTTCCCGGCGCGAACCATCAGGATCGGGAGGAGTACCATAGGGAGTAGTGCGAGCCCGGTAAGTAGCGGACTGATCTGAAGCATGAACGTCAATGCTATGGCTCCACCGGCAACCGTGTTGACGAGGTACATGTAGGCCGGACCCGCGGCCATCCGGACGGCGGAGAGATCATTGGTGAGACGCGCCATGATGTCACCAGTCCGCAATCGGGCCGTCGCGGTTGCATCCAGCTTCTGGAGGTGCTGATACAAATCGTTGCGTAGGTCGTATTCAATGCGGCGGCTGACGCCGTTGAGCAGTTCGCGCATCAGGAAACGCGCCCCGGCGGCCGCTACGGAAACGAGAAGGATGAGACCGGCAATCGTCCAGATACGGGACATCGGTTCATTCGCCCGCATCGAATCAATGGCGTCGCGCAGCAGCCAAGGCACTACCGACGCAAACGTTGCGGCAAGCAGTACCATGCCGAGCCCAAGAAGCACGCTTCGGCGATAAGGACGGAAGTATGGGAGGAGTCTTCGCAGTGCCTTCATACGTGGCACACCGATTGCCCTTCGACTAGTGAGTTGAGCGCGGCCTGCACAGTTCAGAAGTGGTTAAATGGCGCGTTTTCAACTGTTTACACTGATTTGCCATCCCCTGGAGGATTACATGCGCAAATATACCTGGCCTACGACCCTCATGCTGGCGTGTTCTGTGGCATTTGTGGGTGCCTGTGCCAGCGGTGATGATGACCTGGCCTCGGACACTACGCTTTCGAGCGATCTTGCTCTGGCCGGACAGGATTCCTTGGCGGAGCCGTCGTTGACGGACGTTCCAAATGAGACGGCGTCGCCGTCCACGAGCACTCCTGCCCGTCCCAGCACGTCGCGACCGGCCACACCGCGGCCAGCAGCCCGCACGCCTTCGCGGCCAGCGACGACACCCGGCGGCAATACGGCCACTACTGGCACGGCCGGCAGCGAGGGTACGCTGGCGACCATCGCAGCGGGGACCACGATTTCGCTTACCTCGGGTGAGCGCATCTGCACCAACACGCACAAGAACGGTGACAAGTTCACCGCGACGGTAAGTCAGGCAATCATGGGTTCCAATGGCGCGGTGATCCCGGCCGGTTCCCGTGCCGTCGTACAGGTGACCTCAGTCGATCAGAGCGAGAACGTGAATGATCCCGCGAAGATCGGCTTGGTCGTGCAGCAGATCGTAATCGACGGCAAAGCCTACCCTGTCGACGCCTCTATAACCTCGGCGAGCGTGGAGCAGGTCCGCACTGCCTCGACGGGCTCCGATGCCAAGAAGGTAATTGGAGGCGCCGTTGCTGGTGCCATTCTGGGCCAGGTACTTGGAAAGGACACCAAGTCGACCGTGATCGGCGCGGCTACCGGTGCGGCTGCGGGTACCGCGATCGCCATGGGCACCGGAGACCACGCTGGTTGCATTCCCCAGGGCGGTACGATTGTCATCAAGCTGAATACGCCGGCTACGGTAGCGGGATAAGTCAGCGCTGGAGAAGGATTTGAGTGTGATAGAGGGCGAGCCGGAAAGGCTCGCCCTCCGTCGTTCAGCAACTTTGGTCGGCCGCAGGTTGGCCAGAGTTGGGCGGGTGGGCGAAGTCAATGAGCGGTTCTTCGCTCTGCGCGAACCGCTTTGGCACAGTTGGAGCAAACAGACGTTACGAGAGGACTTCCTCCGCCAGGAGCCGGCATGGAATCGACAAACGAGAACGATCTCGCGGGTGGGAGGGACGACCGCCCGACGGTGAAGTTCCGAGATCTGACTACCGTCGGTGAAGATGCGGCCGCTCGCTACCTGGTGGGGCGAGACATGGACTCCGGCGAGCGTGTAGGCGTAATCGTGGCGCGGCCCCTTGCCGACGCCTCCCCGGCTGTGGCCCTTGCTCACGCAGATGCCAGAATCGCCGCGGCTCAGCAGGCCGGAACCTCGATGGTGGACGGAATGGCTCCGGTTCGGGCCGTGGGCCGCACCGCGGGCGGGCATCCCTTTGCTGTTTCGGCGATCGGTGACCGTACGCTACTGGCCGAGGACCTGAAAGGGGATGACGTGGTTGACCCCGACACCACGCTCGAGCTGCTGCTGCGCGCTGCCCGCGTGCTGGCGGCTGCGCACTCGGCTGGATTGGTCCACGGGAGTGTCGGTCCATATGTGATAGGAACCGGCCCCGACGGCGCGGTTTCGCTGCACGGTTTCGGCATAGCCATGCCGCAAATGTCGCTCGGGTCCCACGCCGACCTCGGTGCACGCGAGGATGTTCGGGCACTGGCGCGCGTAGGGCGCACAATGCTCACCGACAGGCGTCTGTCGGCAGGGCGCGAGGCGACGGTCATCCCCGCGGCGCTGGCCGCGCTCATCGCGCGTGCCGAGTCGGCCGACCCATCGATCACGGCAAATGAGTTCGCACTCGGACTCGAGGATGCGGCAAGGGAGCGCGGGCAATGGGTCGATTCGGCAGCGGACGAGGGCTCGGTCATCCCGGCGGCGTCTGCGCACGATTCCTCACGCTGGTCGCGTAGCGGCCGCCCGATAACGAGACTCGTCGTCGCCGTTGCGGCGGTGCTGGCGCTCCTGCTCATCTTCGGCGATCAGGTTCTCCGCTCGAGCGGCAACGAGAACGAGTCGGCCATCGCGCCTCCGGTCGCCTACGCAGACGGAGGTGAAGCGGGCGTGCCGTCGTTCGACTCGGCGTCGTCAGGCGTCGCTGGCGATAGATCGACCATCGAGCCCGATGCCCGTTCAGCTTCTGCCAATGCCGGTGGCGTTGCCGAGCGCACCGCCACCGCCCCGCGAGCCTCCGGACGACAGGCTGCAGGAACACCGCCGGCGAACGCCAGCTTGCCGCCCGGGAACACCGGCACGATCGCTCGTGAGTCCGCGGGCGAGGTGACAGGCCAACCACAAGCTGGTCACCGATCCGGGGTCGCGCTGGCCTCGATTCCAGCCGGCACGACGGTTCGGCTCTCGTCAGGCGAGCGCGTCTGCACCAATACGCACTTCATCGGCGACAGATTTACGGCAGCCGTGGCCGAGCCGGTGCGCGGAGCAGGGGGTGTGCTCATTCCGGCGGGCTCGCGCGCCTCGGTGCAAATCACATCGGTGAATCACGGCGAGGGCGACGGCGAGCTGGCCAGCGTCGGTCTGGCGGTCCGGCACATCGTTCTGTCCGGAGTGGATTACCCCGTCGACGCGACGATAACCTCGGCGCAGGTGGAGCAGGTGCGAACCTCGTCGACATCGGCTGATGCGGGCAAAGTAGTCGGCGGCGCGGTGGCCGGGGCGATTCTCGGCCAGGTGCTGGGGAAAGACACGAAGTCGACCGTCATCGGTGCCGCCACTGGAGCGGCGGCAGGTACGGCCATCGCCATGGGCACTCGTGATCACGCTGGCTGCATTCCGGTTGGCGGCACGATCGCGATCCGCCTGAACACTCCGGCGGGTGTGGCGGCGCAACAATGAGGCGCGCCGCCCCCCCCGCGTTCTAGTAGCCGACAGCTGCCCCCACGCTTCGCGGCTCCGAGACGCCGTGCCAGCCGCCGCGAACGCGCATGATGGCGTTCACGTTCGTAAGGCCGCTGGTGCTCCAAAGGCGGTGCCCCATCGCGAGTAGGGAATCAGCGGCCGCCGGCGCAAAGCCGCGCTCCTCATAACGGATCGAGTCGGGCCACGCTTGATGATGCATGCGCGGTGCGCGCATCGCGTCCGCCAACGACATCCGGTGTTCGACCACGTTCAGAATCACCTGCATGGTACCGGTGATGATCGTCGGGCCACCGGCGGGCCCAACAAACAACAGCCACTTGCATGACGGGTCGAGCACGACCGTTGGAGACACGGGGCTGAGCGGCCGCCTGCCAAGCCCCCATGCATTCTGT
>JBPCLX010000046.1:0-8476 GCA_051002815.1 Gemmatimonadaceae bacterium | reverse complement strand
GCCGCGCACGCGCGCGGCCACTCTGGCGCCCGGAGATCAGTTGCGCCTGGAGATCCCGATCGGTGTCTCATTCGATTACGTCGTTGAGGCGGCGACGGATCGTGAGGTTGTCTTTTCGTTCACCGGTACGTGGTAGGGCGAGGAACGCTGGAGCTTCATTGCGGATGGAGCCGAGACGCTCGTGCGACGGGTGTACGACGTGCGGGAGACGCACGGCCTTGCCGGGCTTGCCTGGCCGACGATCGGACGTGCGATGGTGATCGCGCATTACAAGCTCGAGATGATGCGCTTTCGCGACATGGTGGAGCGCAACCCGGGCCCGGCGGGCGAGATCGACAGCGGCATTGGCGAGGTGCGCACCACCTACGACGTCGATGAAGGATGAGACCGTCGAGCACTTCTCGTCCGACGAGGAGCGCGAGATAAAGCAGGCCGCTCAGGAAGGCCGGACGCCTCTCTGCCCGCGCTGCCAGGTTGAAATGAGCTCCCGCATGATCGGCGGCGGCTCCTTTGGTCTGGGCTACGCCCGCCGGCGCGAATGGCTGATCTGCGGTGCGTGCCGGAGGAGCGTGATTTTCGACCGGCGACGGGGCACGAGAAACTGAAAGCGGGAAAGGGGAAACGGGAAAAGGGAAACGTGGCTTACCCGATTCCCATGTCCCATTTCCCGTTTCCCGCTCTTCCAGAAAGTGGCCCCTCGACTGCCACTCCCCTAGCTTTCCCCCGTGTCCCTCTCCGAACGGCTCCGCGAAAGCTTTTTGCAGGTCTTTCAGTACGTCCCGCTGTTGCTGGGCGCGCTGGTCATTCTTTTCGCGGGCTACCTGCTGGCGAAGCTTCTGGAGCGGGTCACCGACCGGCTGCTGACGCGGATTGGGCTCAACCGGTGGTTGGAGCGCGGGGGGGTGCTGGATGCCGTGGAGCGCACGGGGTGGCGCACGCGGCCATCGCGCGTGTTCGCGAACCTGATCTTCTGGTTCGTGATGTTCGCGGTGATCCTCGTTGCCGCCAACGCGTTAGGGTTGAGCGCCCTGGCGGACCTGTTCTCCGAGCTCGTGAGCTACATCCCGAGTCTCATCGCCGCGGTGGTGATAGTCCTCGTGGGTATCGTGCTGGGCGATTTCGTCGAAGGGCTGATCAGGGCGTCGGCGGGCGCGCTTCACGGCGGTACCACGATGGCGCGCGTGGGGCGGGGCAGCGTGGTGGTGCTGGCGATCTTCATGGCGTTGCAGACGCTTGGGATCGCGCCCGACATAGTGACTACGGCGTTCGCCATCCTGTTCGGCGCCGTGGCGCTGGCGATGGCGCTGGCGTTCGGGCTGGGGAACCGGGAGTTGGCTGGAGAGGTAACTCGTGAGTGGTACGAGCGCGTGCGCGCCGAGCGGCGCGCCATCGAGCGCGACAACGCCGAGCGGGACGCCAGAGAGCGAATGGCGGAGTTGAACGAGGAGGCGTCGCCGCCGGCGAGGCGTTAGGAAAAGGTGCGCCGGCGTCGTCCGGCCGAATGACAAATCAAAAGGAGGAAAGGAAGTGCGAACCGCGACAACGCGGCGCGCCGCCACTGCGCGTGCGCTGTATGCGATCATTGGATTGCTCATGACAGCCGGGTTGGCAGCCGCCCAGACGAGCCAGGCCGGCCGTGTGTCCCCCGCTCCGGCTGCGGGTCCCGCCGCCGGCGAGGACGATCGTTATTTCGCCCGCGCGAATGTGCTGCGCTCGCGGATCCTCGAGCAGGCGTCGTGGGCTGATTTTGGCACGGGAGAGTGCCGCGCGGGCGCGCTGCGCGTGTTCAGTACCGACAGCGCCACGGCCACGAACTCGAAGGCGACCGATATGATCGCGGAGCTCGAGCGCCTCGTCATCGCGCGAGGAGTGGAAACGCCGCTCGACAGCGGGCCGGTGAAGGAGCTTCTCGCCACCCTCATCGGATGGGAAGCGGGGATCACCCGCCCCAACTGGGACGTGCCGGCAAGCCAGCAGACTCGTGAAGCGCTTGCCGCGGGCCTAACGGGCGAGTTTCTGAATCCGATTTCAGGCAAGTGCGAGCTGCTTTCTCCAATGGATACGTTGCGTTTCGTGCTTCCGTCCGGCGTTTCGGCGGAGCCGCCAATGTCCAGCGAAATCGCTGTGCAGATACGCTCCGGTCCGGAGGGACTCAACGGCTTCCGGGACGACTTCTTCGCCGCGTCGGGGCATCAGGCGAACGCTGCGCTCATCTACACGAACGTGATCACGCTGGTGCCGTGGCGCGGTTATGCGGTCGTGGCTGTCAACCGCCCGGCGGAACTGCGCGGAGCGGTGCTTCAGAGAAAGACGGCAGGCGGAGCCGTTTATCTGTTCCATCGCGTTAAGGGCGCGTGGCGGTTGCTGGCGATCACGCGTACCTGGGGTTGAGTGGTCGGGAGGTCGGGGGTCGGGGTCGCTTGTCGAGGGCGGGGTCGAGAACCGGGTCGGAGGTCGGCGGTCGGGAAGACGTCACGAGGACACTCCTCAGTTCCTTACATAAGTCATTGATTCCAAAGCACTTCGTCTGCTGTGAAAGCTCGCGTTCTCCGGTTAGATTGCATAGTCTGCGCTCGCGCCCGTCCTTAACCACCGTCACCCCTGCGGAAGCCGGGGTCCAGTCCGCCGAATGCATCTGGATTCCGGCTTGCGCTGGAATGACGGCTTCAGATAGCCCAGCCTCATGACCGCTCCGAACAACCGCGAACGAATCGTCTCCCGGCTCATCGATGATGAGATGAAGGAATCCTTCATCACCTACTCGATGAGCGTGATCGTTTCACGCGCCCTGCCCGACGTGCGCGATGGGCTCAAGCCGGTTCACCGTCGCGTGCTGTACGCGATGAGCGAGCTCGGCCTCGTGCCCGGACGGCCTTACAAGAAGTCGGCGACGGTCGTCGGTGATGTGCTCGGCAAATACCACCCACACGGCGACCAGTCGGTCTACGATGCGCTCGTGCGGATGGTGCAGGAGTTCTCGATGCGCTATCCGCTGGTGGATGGGCAGGGAAACTACGGCACGGTTGATGGTGACCGGGCGGCGGCGTACCGATACACCGAGGCGCGCCTGACGCCGATCGCGATGGAATTGCTGTCCGACATCGACAAGAACACGGTCGATTTCGCCCCGAATTTCGATGAGCGGCTCAAGGAGCCGAAGGTTCTCCCTTCGGCCTTCCCGAACCTGATCGTGAACGGATCGTCGGGAATCGCCGTCGGTATGGCCACCAACATTCCGCCACACAATCTTCGTGAGGTGGTTCAGGCCATTACGCATCTCATCGACAACCCCGAGGCGACGGCCGCCGATCTCGGCAAGTTCGTCAAGGGGCCCGATTTCCCCACCGCCGGATTCATCTACGGCCGCCAGGGGATTCGCGACTATCAGGAGACCGGCCGCGGGCGAATCGTCATGCGCGCCCGTGCGGTGATCGAGGAGAAGGAATCGTCCGGACGCTCGCAGATCGTCGTGACGGAGATTCCCTACCAGGTGAACAAGACGTCGTTGATGCAGACGATCGCGCAACTGGTGCGCGACAAGAAGCTCGAAGGGATCTCGGACCTGCGCGACGAATCGTCGCAGCGAGAAGGGATCCGGATCGTCATCGAGCTCAAGCGCGACTCCATTCCGCGGGTCGTACTGAATCAGCTGTACAAGCACACCACGATGCAGGCAACGTTCGGTGTGAACATGCTGGCGCTGATTCCGGATCCGTCGACCGGGCAGCTGGTGCCGCGAGTGATGGCGCTCAAGCCGGTACTCGAGCACTTCATCACCCATCGCCATACGGTCATCGTCAGGCGGACGGAGTTCGATCTGGAGAAGGCGCTCGAGCGCGAGCACATTCTCGAGGGACTCAGGATCGCCGTCGACAACATCGATGCGGTGATCAAGCTGATCCGAGCCGCCGAGGACACGCCGTCGGCCAGTGCGCAGTTGCAGCGGCGTTTCAAGCTCTCCGAGCGGCAGGCCGAAGCGATTCTCAACATGCGCCTGGCCAAGCTCACCGGGCTCGAGATCGAAAAGCTCCAGGCGGAGCTGACGGAGGTACAGGCCACGATCAAGGAGCTGCGCTCCATTCTCGCCTCACGTGAGCGCCGGATGACGATCCTGCGCGAGGAGTTGGTGGCGGTCTCGGAGAAGTACGGCGACAAGCGGCGTACCGAGATCACCAGCGACGAGGGTGAGTTCACGATCGAGGATCTGATCGCCGAAGAGGACATGGTCGTGACGATCTCGCACGGCGGCTACATCAAGCGCACGTCGGTCACCACCTACCGCAGGCAACGGCGCGGCGGCATGGGCGCCAACGGTTCCGATCTCAAGACCGATGATTGGGTCGAGCATCTCTTCATCGGATCGACGCACGACTACATCCTGTGCTTCACCGATGATGGGCGGTGCTTCTGGCTCAAGGTTCACGAAATACCACAGGCCGGGCGTTCGGCGCGCGGCAAGCCGATCGTGAATCTCATCAACGTTTCGCCTGACACGAAGATCTCGGCGATGCTGCCGGTGCGCGAGTTCAGCGACAGCGAGTATCTGCTCTTCGCCACGCGCAATGGGACTGTGAAGAAGTCGGCCCTGTCGCAATACTCGAACGTGCGCACGACCGGTATCAAGGCGATCAAGGTCGAGGAAGGTGACGAGCTGATCGAAGTGAAGATCACCAACGGGCGGAACGACGTGGTGCTCGCCACCAAGTTCGGCCTGTCGATTCGCTTCCACGAGTCCGACGTAAGGCAGATGGGGCGCGATACGACCGGGGTGAAGGGTATCGAGCTGCGAAAGGGCGATGCGGTGATAGGGATGGTGGTGATCATGCGCGATGCCTCGCTGCTCGTGGTGACGGAACGCGGGATGGGGAAGTGCTCGCCGATCGATGATTATCGTGCGCAGCGCCGGGGTGGAAAGGGGATCATCACGGTGAACCGGACGGAGAAGACCGGCGATGCGGTGTCGATCAAGGAAGTGCTCCCGACCGACGAGCTGATGCTGATCACGAAACACGGTATGATCATCCGGATGCCGGTAAAGGGAATCCGGATCAGCGGGCGCAACACGCAGGGTGTGCGGCTGGTGAATCTCGATTCCACCGATCTGGTGCAGGCAGTGGCGCGTGTGGTGCCGGAGGACGATGCAGTCGTGCCCGGCGTAGAAGGCGAAGAGGAGGGTGATCTACCGACCGAGCTCGAACTGACGGACGAGGAATCCATCCAGTGAGGCGGCCTAACGGCGCCGAGCCGGCGCCTGACGCGGGAGCAGTGTGACGGGAACGGATTTCAGGACGGCGGGCGTCAAGGGGCCTCACGCACGGATCGCCGCCAATCTGGTTACGCTGGACGAGCTTCGTTCCGCGGCGAACACGCTGCGCGGCGTGGCCACGCGTACCCCCCTGCTGCCGGCGGATGCGGTGAGTGACGTTGTAAATGCTCCGGTCTGGCTCAAGCCGGAGTCGCTGCAGCGCGGTGGTGCATTCAAGTTCCGCGGAGCGTACACGTTCCTCTCATGGCTCGACGACGAGGCTCGTGCGCGCGGCGTCATTGCTCCGTCCAGCGGCAACCACGCGCAGGCGGTCGCGCTGGCGGCGAAGCTGTTCGGCGTTCGCTGCACGGTAGTGATGCCCACGACGGTTACCCCGGCCAAGCGCGCCGGCGCGGAACGGCTGGGCGCCCGCATCGAGCTTGCCGGAACGACCACCCACGAGCGGATGGAGCGGGCGCTGGAGCTCGTGCGCGACGAGGGGATGACCCTGGTGCCGCCTTACGACCATCGCGTGATCATAGCCGGGCAGGGCACGGTGGGGCTCGAGATCATCGAGGCGATGCCTGACGTCGAGACGGTCATCGTACCGGTAGGCGGGGGAGGCCTTTCGGCGGGCGTGGCGACGGCGGTCAAGCTTTCGTCGCCCAATGTACGCGTGATCGGCGCGGAGCCAGCCGGGGCGCCCAAGCTCACGCGCGCACGCGCGGCCGGTCAACCGGTTCGCCTTGCGAGTACGAGCAGTATTGCCGATGGTCTGCTCGCGGTGGAAGTCGGCACGCTCAACTTCGAGCATCACCAGGCGTATCTCGACGAGGTGGTGCTGGTCGAGGACGAAGCGTTGATTCAGGCGATGCGCACGTTGCTCGACCGCAGCAAACTTCTGGTAGAGCCGAGCGGCGCAATCACCGTTGCGGCGCTTCTGTCGGGTGCGGCGCGGTCGACCGGAAAGACGGTAGCGGTGCTGAGTGGCGGGAACATCGACTACCTCGGACTCGAGGGCTTGCTCGGCGATGGGTGAACCGGTCGTTCTCGCCGCCATCGAGGACGAATTGCTCCTCAGGACCGTCTCGTGGTTCCTGCGGGAGCATGGATACAAAGTGATGGAAGCATCGCGCGCCGACCTGCTGTTCGAACACTTCGCGACCACGGTGCCCGATCTCTTTCTGCTCGACATCACCTCGCCGACATTGCCTGGACCGCGGCTGCTGGAATGGCTCAAGGCCGACGAGCCATGGCGTGACATGCCGGTGCTGATCATTACCGCCATGCCGCCGGAGGATGAGACGGTGCGGTTGCTGAGTCTCGGCGCGGCGGACTTCATCGGCAAGCCGTTTCGCGTTCGCGAGCTGCTGGCGCGCATCCAGGTCCAGTTGCGGCTGCAGCAGCTGCTGAGCGAAGCGCGCGAGGAGTTGAAATCGGCGAGAGCGGAGCTGTCCAGGGCGCGGCGGGAAGCGGAGCACCACCGCAAGCTGGTGGACATACTGCACGATGTAACGGGCGACCTGTCGCCTGACGAGATTTACCATCTGCTGGTTCGCCGCGTGGCGCGGGCGCTCGATATCGCACGATGCTCGCTGATACTCGCGCAACCGGGCGAAAACCGCGCGATCGTGGCCACCGCTTACGAGAATCCCGGGTTGCGCAACCTCGAGGTGGATCTGACGCGCTATCCGGAGATCCAGCTCGCCCTGGATCGGCATGAGCCGGTGCTGATACAGGACATCCGGCAGGACTCGCTGTATTCCGGAGTGCGTGCTTCGTGGGAGCTGGAAGGGCACGAGGTGGTGGTGCGGAGCGTCATAGCCCTGCCTTTCCAGCTCGACCTTCGGCAATCAGGGGTGTTTTTCCTGCGTACCGCCGAGGATGAGCCTTCGCTCACGCCTGACGACGTCGCCTTTGCGGATACCGTCATCAAGGCGGCGGTGAGCGCGATTCGCAGAGCGCAGTTCATCGAATCGACCCAGGCGGACAAGGTTCGGCTGGAGCAGCTGGCGAGCACCGACTCGCTGACCGACACCCTCAATCGGCGTGCGTTGATGGTGCGCCTGACCGAGGAAGTCGAGCGAGCGTCGCGCTACGAGCACGAGCTGGTGCTGCTGATGATCGATCTTGACCATTTCAAGGATGTAAACGACACCTACGGGCATCTCGTCGGCGACGACGTTTTGCGCGAGTTCGCCTGTCTGTTGGTGAGCGAGGTGCGGGCCGTCGACATCGTTGCACGTTATGGTGGCGAGGAGTTCGTGATCGTCCTCCCGGAGACGGCGATCGAAGGGGGCACCGCGTTCGCCGAGCGCGTACGCGAGCGGGTGGCGGGCACCGCGTTCTGCACTGCCGATGGAGGAGATGGGGTGCGAACGACGATCAGTGTGGGAATTGCCGTGTATCCCGCGGACAACCTGACGACCGCCGACGACTTGATCGCGCGCGCGGACGAGGCGCTCTACCGTGCCAAGGCGGCCGGGCGAGACCGGGTCCACGCATGACCGGCCGCTGCCCGTTGTGCGGCCGTCAGTGGGCGGGGGTTACCGTCTGCCCGGCCGACGGTGTCGCCCTTATTGCCGTGCCCGCTGATCCGCCGGCGGAACAGGGATCACCGGCGGCCAATCACCCCCTGCCGCACCGTCCACGGCCCAGCAGGCACGCTCGACGAACGCCGATCGTCCCCGACCAGTTGCTCGACGATCGCTACCGCGTACAGCGGCAGGTGGGTGAGGGCGGCATGTCGGTGGTCTATCTGGCGCTCGATACTCATACCGGCGAGCGGGTGGCGGTCAAGGCGCTGTCGGAGGATCTGTCCTCCGACAAGACGGCGATGGCCAGGCTCAAGCGCGAGGCCCGGCTCGGTGAGCGGCTGCAGCATCCGTGCGCCTGTTCGATTTTGGCGTTAGGTGAGACCGCCGGCGGACTGATGTACGTGGTGATGCCGTTTCTCGATGGCGAAATGCTGTGTGATCGCACCGCGCGGTTGCGCTACATACCGCTCGCCGAAACGGTGCCGTTCGTCCGCGACATCGGGGATGGGCTGCATGCCGCTCACTCGCTTGGCATCATACACCGCGACCTCAAGCCGGAGAACGTAATGTTGTGCGCGCGCCCCGGTGGGGGCGAACGCGCGGTGGTCATGGACTTCGGTCTGGCCAAGCAGCACCGTTCCGACGCTGCCAGCGAGAAGTTGACGGCTACCGGCGTGGTGCTCGGCACGCCGGA
>JBPCLX010000045.1:0-4599 GCA_051002815.1 Gemmatimonadaceae bacterium | reverse complement strand
ACGTCATGCCGCTGTTCCACATCCACGGGCTCGTGTGCGCCCTGCTTGCGTCGCTCTCCGCCGGCGCGTCGGTGTCGTGCACGCCGGGATTTTTCGCGCCGCAGTTCCTCGACTGGCTGGCCGAGAGGGGCGCGACGTGGTACACGGCGGTGCCGACAATGCACCAGGCGATCCTCGCCCGCGCCGCGGCCAACCCCACCCCAATCGCGCGCTCGCGCCTGCGCTTCATTCGTTCGTCGTCAGCGGCGCTTCCGCCGCGCGTACAGTCGGATCTCGAGCGCGTGTTCGGCGTTCCGGTCATCGAGGCGTACGGCATGACGGAAGCATCGCACCAGATGGCGAGCAATCCGCTCCCGCCTGGCGAGCGAAAGCCGGGGTCAGTCGGCATCGCGTCAGGCTCCGACGTCGCGGTGATGGACGATGGAGGCACGCTGCTCCCGCACGGCCAAACCGGAGAGGTCGTCGTCCGCGGTCCCGGCATCACGTCAGGCTACGAGAACAATCTCGAGGCGAACCGGGCGGCCTTCGCCGATGGCTGGTTCAGAACCGGCGACCAGGGACACTTCGACGCCCAGGGCTACCTCTATCTCACGGGGCGCCGGAAAGAGATCATCAACCGCGGTGGCGAGAAGATCACGCCGCGGGAGATCGACGAAGTGCTGCTCGACCATCCCGCCGTCGCCGAGGCGGTCGCCTTCGCCGTGCCTCACGAAACGCTCGGCGAGGAGGTCGGCGCGGCGGTCGTGCTGCGAGATCGGGAGACGGTGACGGAACGGGAGCTCCGTGCCTTCGCAGCGGCGCGTTTGGCGCACTTCAAGGTGCCGACACGCATGTTGTTCGTGCCGGCGATCCCGAAGGGACCCACCGGCAAGGTGCAGCGGGTCGGCCTTGCGGAACGGCTTGGCGTCACCGCGTCGCCTGGCGCGGAGCGGGCCGTGTATGTAGCACCATCATCGCCTATCGAGGCACGCGTCTGCGCCATCTGGGAGGAGGTGCTGGGCGTAGAGCGCGTCGGATTGGATGATGACTTCTTCCTGCTAGGCGGCGACTCGATGCTGGCAACCCGGGTTATTGCGCGCGTGCGCGATGCCTTCGTCATCGAGCTCCCCCTGCTTGCCCTGTTCGAGTCGCCGACCCCGCGCGGACTGGCGGACGCGATCGTGCATGGGGTTGGTAGCAACACAGCCGCGGCTGACTAGTGACGCCTGACGCGGCGCTAGGCATTCCGCGGCGTGCGCCCGATGCCCCCGCGGCGCCGCTGTCCGCGGCGCAGCAGCGGTTCTGGGTGTTCGAGCAGTTCTGGCCTCGAACCGCGGTCTACAATCGCCCTGTCGTGGTGCGGCTGCGCGGCCGGCTCCATGGCGGGGCGCTGCGGTCGGCGCTGCACGATCTGGTCGCCCGCCACGAGTCGCTGTGCACCGTTTTCACCGACGCTGACGGCGGGGCGGCTCAAACGGTGCTTTCTCCCGACTGCACCCCGGAACTGTCGGAGCTCGACCTCTTTGGTACCGAGGCAGAACAAAGGGAGGCCGAGTTAGAACAGGCAATTACACGCGAAGCCGTTCGGCCGTTCGACCTCACGGCATCGCCGTTTCGCGCGCTGCTCATCCGCATGGCCGACGACGATCACGTGCTGGTCATCACCGTTCACCACATCGTCTTCGACGGCTGGTCGGCCGGCGTTATGCTGCGGGAGCTGGCGCATTGTTATGATGCGCACGTCCAGGGGCGCGAACCGGAGATGCCCCCGCTTCCCATTCAGTGCGCCGATCACGCGGCCTGGCAGTCCGAAGCTCTCTCGGTCGACCGAGTGGCCGCATCGCTCGATTATTGGCGAGCTGCACTGGACGGGACACCCGACGAGCTGGCGCTCCCCAAGGACCGGTCGCGGCCGGCGCGGCGCTCCTTCCGCGGCGGGCATAGCAGCGTGGACCTGTCGCCAGACGCGACGACAGCGCTCGCCAGGCTCGCCAGGCAGCGGCGCGCAACGCCGTTCATGGTTCTCCTCTCCGCCTACGCGGCCCTGTTGTACCGCTACACCGGCGACGCCGACGTGGTGATCGGCTGTCCCATTGCCGGACGAACGCATGTCGAGCTGGAGCCGTTGATCGGCTGTTTCATCAACACGTTGCCGATCCGCATTCGAGTGGACGGCGACCAGCCGTTCACCGATCAGGTCGACGAAGTCAGGCGCTCCGCCCTGGGCGCGTTCGCTCACCAGGATCTGCCATTACAGACGCTCGTGGAGATGCTTCGGCCGGAGCGCGATGCCACACGGCCGCCACTCTTCCAGGCGATGTTCAATTTCCGTAATCTGCCACCCCGTAACCTGACGATGACGGGATTGCAGGTGGAGGAGCTGCTCGTCCACACGGGGACCGCACTGGTCGATCTCGCGCTGGAGATCGCGCGCATTCCAAGCGGAATGCGGATCACGCTCGAGTACGATGTTGATCTGTTCGAGGGCGAGAGGATCGAGCGCATGCTCCGGCATTTCGTCACACTTCTCGACACGGCGCTGGAGATGCCCGATACGACCATCGCCGCGCTGCCGCTCGTTTCGCAGGGTGAAGTCCGCGACATGTTGGCGCTAGGCGATGGCGGGGAGTCTCCGCTGCCCGAGGGACGCGGCGTTCACGATCTCATTGCCGAGCGCGCCGCTGCGCTGCCAAGCGCGATTGCCGTGGAAGGAGGGCGCGAGCGCCTGACGTACTCGAAGCTGATGGATCGTTCGGGACGGATTGCCGGCGCACTTGCGGTACGGGGCATCGGAAACGGGGCACTGGTCGGCGTAGCTCTCGAACGCTCCGTCGATCTGATCGCCGCGTTGCTAGGTGTGCTGCGCGTTGGAGCAGCGTATCTACCGCTCGATCCTGAGTATCCGGCGGCGCGCATCCATTTCATGATCTCGGATGCAGCGCCCTCCGTCATTCTCACCCGGCAGCAGGACGCCGCGCGCTTCGCCGACGTCCCAGCCACGGTGCTCGCAGTCGAGCATCTGCTCGGCGACGCGTCCGCACCGGCAGCGAGTGTGCAGAGCGTTGATCCGGAGAGCCGGGCGTATGTGATGTACACGTCGGGCTCGACCGGCACGCCGAAGGGTGTGCCGATCGCACACCGCGGCGTGGTGAACCACAATCTCGCCGTTATCGATGCCTTCTCGATCGCGTCAGGTGACCGGGTGCTTCAGTTCGCATCGCCGAGCTTCGACGGATCGGTAGAGGAGATCTTCCCGACGCTGATCGCCGGCGCGACGCTCGTGCTCCGGACGGCATCGAGCCACATCTCCGCCCGCGCGTTCCTGGACGAGATCGAGCGACTCGGCATCACCGTGCTGAATCTGCCGACGGCGTACTGGCGCGAGTGGATTTCCGCGTTGCCCGCCGATTCACGGCTGCCGAAGTCGCTGCGGCTGGTGATCGTCGGCGGCGAACAGGCGACAACGTCTGCCTTTCGCCGGTGGCGGGCCCTGGCGGGCGACCGCGTCAGATGGCTCAACACCTACGGACCGACCGAGGCGACGATCGTCGCGACAATCTGGGATCCCGAGCGGCAACCGGTGGCGCCTGACGCCCCGGCACTACCGATCGGCCGGCCGATAACCAACGTCCACGTCTATGTCCTCGATGACCAGGCCCGCCCGCTGCCGGTCGGCGTGCCTGGCGAGCTATGGATTGGCGGCGCCGGCGTGTCGACCGGCTACCTGAACCGCCCGGAACTTACGACAGAGCGTTTCGTTCAGGATCCGTTCTCGACCGCGCCCGGCAGTCGACTCTTTCGCACCGGCGACCGTGCGCGCTGGCGTTCCGACCGACAGCTCGAGTTCCTTGGGCGACGCGATGAGCAGCTCAAGTTCCGTGGGCACCGCGTCGAGCCGGGCGAGATCGAGACCGCACTTCGCGAGCAGCCCGAGGTGCGCGATGCGGCGGTCGTGCTTCGTGGCGGGGACGGCAGCGATGCCCGACTGGTGGCGTACGTTGTCACGGACACAGCCGTCTCCGGGCTGCACACTGCCCTCGCCGAGCGTCTTCCCGGGTACATGCGTCCCGATGCGATCGTCAGGCTCGACGCGCTGCCGCGCGACGGTAGCGGCAAGATCGATCGGCGCGCGCTCGAACGGAGCGGGGACGAACCGATCGCTGCGGCCGCAGTCGTTGGAGAGCCGCGAACGGATGTCGAGCGGCGACTGCTGGAGATCTGGCGGGAGCTGCTCGGCAATCGCGACATCGGAGTGGACGACGAGTTCTTCGCCTCGGGCGGCCACTCCCTGCTCGCGCTTCGCCTTACGTCGCGCATCGAATCCGTTCTCGGCGTGCAGCTGGCGCCCACTGCGCTGTTCGAGCACCCGACCGTCGCGCGTCTCGCCAGGCGGCTGTCAACCGGGGGTGCGTCGTCGGTGACCGTGCCGATTCAACCGGACGGGGATCGCCCGCCCTTCTTCTGCGTTCACGAGTTCTTCGGCGATGTACTGGTGTATGGGCGGCTCGCCGCGGCGCTGGGGCCCGATCAGCCGTTCTACGGTCTGCGCGCACCCGGCCTGGAAGGCTCGGAGCCGCCGATGCGGGACGTGCCGGCACTCGCCGCGCGGTACATCGGCGC